>CAZRPZ010000067.1:0-21338 GCA_964602215.1 uncultured Isosphaeraceae bacterium
AAGTGACGTTTGGTAATGAACAAATTACTGAAATTAGTTGTCACGGTCGCGGCGCAGTACACATGTTTCCCAAAACACGAACAGTCGTTGACATGGGCGGGCAAGACACAAAAGCAATTCGCATTAGTGAAAACGGCGAAATCGAGGACTTTTGCATGAACGACAAATGTGCTGCGGGGACTGGTCGTTTTCTTGGTGCTGCAGCCGAAGCATTAGAGATGACGCTTGATGAACTTGGACCAACGGCGCTTGCGTTCAACAAGCCAGTCAAAATTAGTACAACCTGTACTGTCTTCGCAGAATCAGAGGTCTTATCTTGGCTTGGAAAAGGTAAAAAAGTAGAGGACATTTTGTGGGGAGTACATACTTCGATCGCAACTCGTTCTGGTGGCTTGATGCGACGAGTTGGCATTGAAGAAGAAATTACTTTTACAGGTGGTGTAACAAAAAATGTAGCTATGGTAAAGGCGCTCGAAGAACGCCTTGGAGCCAAAGTAAATATCAGCGATGATTCGCATTACATGGGCGCGCTCGGCGCAGCACTCTTTGCAATGGATCGAATTATGGCTTCACGCCAACCACAAGAAGTAGCAGAGGTGGCAGAATGACTATTACAATTGGAATCGATATCGGTTCAACCTACACAAAATCAATTGCACTTGATGGCCAAGGGAATATCCTTGCAAAAGACGCACGGCATACAGGGTTTAAACTTGATGCTGTCTCAGAAGCATCTTGGCGAACTTGTATCGAAGACGCCGGTCTTACAGAAGCAGACATTGGCTACACTGTTTCAACTGGAATCGGCAGACACCTTTGTCCTGTGAAAGATATTTTTGTAACTGACCTTACCGCAAGTGCACGAGGTGCTGCACGTTTGTTCCCCGGCACTCGAACTATTCTTGATGTTGGCGGACAAACAATGAAAGCAATTCGTCTTGAAGAAAACGCAAAGGTGAAGAATTTCCGATTGAACGACAAGTGCGCAGCAGGAACTGGCGCCTTCCTTGAAAAAACTGCCAGATACATGGGGTACACAACGGAAGAAATTGGACCACTGCTTAGTACCGCAAAAGACCCTGCAGAAATCTCAGGTGTTTGTGCTGTCTTTGCAGAGTCCGAAGTCATCAATCAACTATCACAGGGAACGCCACCATCTGACATTATGCAAGGAGCGATTGAATCCCTTGTCGTCCGTTGCGTGCAACTTATGAAACGCGTGAAAGCCGAGGAAGAATTCACCCTCATAGGTGGCATCATGCGCTTTAGCACAGTACCAGGCGAAGTGGAAAAGCAGTTAGACCATGTCGTTAATGTTCCAGAAGGTGAAATGTGCATGTACACAACAGCACTTGGCGCAGCAATTTTAGGACACGTTCGCCTTACAAAACTTGCAGAGGAAAGCCAAACGGCAACGGCATAATGAACGATGTGAATTTGACAGTTAATGGGCAAAATGGACAAGCGAATTGTGGCGACCCAACATCACTTGAAAGTATTTCAGTGCAGCCAGATCCTACCCTGCTTGCTGATGGATGGGAAAGAAGACAACTTGCAGATCCAGACCGCGCAAAAGAAGCAGTCGAACTGTATGAGTCACTTGGTTTTGAAGTGCTTGCAAAAGAACTTACTGAGTCCGATTTTGGCGATGCATGTAAAACATGCGCCATTGCTGGTTGCAATGGATACGTCATGATCTATACACGAAAGAAAAACGGTTAATTACTATGAAATTTAAAACAACATTTGATATTTTTGGTTTTTACGACTGGGTACGAGAATGCGGTATGCCAATTGCACACTGCTCGGCCTTTGCTCCTGCAGAAGTACTGCTTGCGGCAGGCATTATGCCCGTCTATCCAGAAAACCACGCGGCTATTCTTGGTGCACTCTCGCCAACAAGAGATATTGATAACCCTTACTCGCTTCAAGCAATAGATCGAAGCGTGAATGAGCGAGAACTCTCTTCGCCAAAACTTTGTTGCTATGCACTTTCTGACATCGGCGTTTTGCTTGGTGAGGAATCCCCAATCGGTGGTTTGCCAGCGGCTGATATGTTCTATGCGTGCAATAGCCAATGTAACGTAGTTGAACGGTGGGGCGATCAAGTACAACTTATCTGCGGTGAACGCAACTTAGACGTACCTCATTATGTACTTAGAACACCACGACTTGCAAAACGCGAAATACATACGGAAGAAGAAATTGCTGATTTTCGTGCGCAACTCGAAGGGCATATCGAAGAAATTTGCAAACGATTCGGCACATCCTTCAGTGAAGAAAAACTTAAACAATACACAGCAGAATCAGACAAAGCAAACGCGCTTTGGCAAGAGTGCTTGAAGATGGCAAAGTTATCGCCCGCACCTTGGAGTGACTTTGATGCCTTTACTGCAATGGCACCAATCGTGATTGCTCGCGGATTACCAATTTGCACGAAATACTACGAGGATTTACTCGCAGAGATTAAACAAAATGTAACCGATGACATTACCGCAATTCCAGACGAACAAGTACGACTTGTGTGGGACGCAATTCCAATTTGGCCACGAAAGAACTGGCTGCAAAACCTCGCCTCAGAACAAAACGCTGTCTTTGTTGCAAGTACTTACACACATAGTTGGTGGTTTAACTTTGATGCAGATAACGCAATGGACAGTTTATGTCGACGCTACGCATGGAATACGATGAACCGTTCGCTTGATTGGATTTATGGTTGGACAATGGACATGATGCATGATTGGAACGCGACCGGTATTGTTTGCCACTGGAATCACAGTTGTGGTATTTGGAACAGTTACGTGAAACGTCGATTGCCTCTCTACGAAGAAAACAATATCCCACATATTGTGATTGAAGCAGACATGGTGGATGCAAGGCATTTCAACGAAGAACGAGTAACAGAGCAAATGACGGAGTTTATTACGCAATTAAAAGAATCTGCCTGCACTGCATAGGTCTTCAATCATGTCGGTTCCAGAAATAACACCAACAAAATGCTTGCGAGACGAACACGAAATCATCCTTGGAATGATTGATTGTTTTGAGCCAGCGCTAGTTCAAGCAGAGTCAGGCGACATTTCCAATGATAATCTACTCGCCTTCATTGATTTCTTTCGCGGGTTTGCAGATATGTGTCACCACTGCAAGGAAGAAGACCAGCTCTTCCCAACGTTAGAACAACAAGGTATACCTCGCAATGGCGGACCAATCGGAGTCATGCTTCAAGAACATGCTGTTGCAAGACGTCTAATCCAAGCGATGACAGAAAAACTTGATGCTCACATTTTAGGCGATGCTTCAGTAATGGAATATTTTATTGACCACGGCAGGCAATACATCGATTTGATGCGTGGGCATATTGGCAAGGAAAACCCTATACTTTTTGGTATGGCTGACCAAGTCGTGCATGGAGATGCATTGGATGTTCTTACAAAAGCATATGAAAAAGCAGCAAGTGGGGATGAGTATTGCGAAACAATGAACCGGTGCATGGCAACTGCCGACCGTTTCCTAGAAATCTATAATGTTCAACGGACAAACTGCCAACCCCCGAACTAACCCCCGAACTAACCCTCGGGTAAATCAAGGTTTAGAATCTAATGACTACTCAAACAGCAACCTACGAACCATCAGCAACCGACTTTCTCAACGTTAGTTCACTCCTCACCGAAGACGAACTTGCAATTCAAGAAGCAGTTGCGCGCTTCGTCGATGACCGTGTTCTTCCATTAATGGCGGATTCGTTTGATTCACACACATTCCCAATGGAACTCGTTCCCGAAATTGCAGAGATGGGATTGTTTGGACCAAACCTTGAAGGACACGGATGTGCTGGACTAAATAATGTTTGTTACGGACTTATTTGTCAAGAACTTGAACGTGCTGACGCTGGCGTTCGTAGTTTTGTTTCGGTGCAGGGGAGTTTGGTGATGTTTCCAATTCATGCGTACGGAAGCGAAGAGCAAAAAGAATACTGGCTTCCAAAACTAGCGGCTGGTGAAGCGATTGGCTGTTTTGGGTTGACTGAACCAGACGGTGGCTCTGACCCCGGAACCATGCGAACCAAAGCGGTCAAGGATGGTAACGATTGGATTATCAATGGCGCAAAGATGTGGATTACCAACGGAACAATTGCAGATGTTGCAGTTGTTTGGGCCGACACTGAAGATGGTGTTCGCGGGTTCCTTATTGAAAAAGATACTGCTGGTTATACATCAAGAGATATTCATAAAAAATATTCACTTCGTGCTTCTATAACTTCTGAATTATTTTTTGATGATGTGAGAGTTCCGGACTCAGCAATGCTTCCCAAGGTGAGGGGTTTGAAGGGACCACTGAGCTGTTTAACGAGCGCCCGTTTCGGAATTGCTTGGGGTGTGATTGGCTCGGCGATTGCGTGCCATACCGAGGTCTTAGAGTACTCAAAAGTTCGCGAATTGTTTGGTCGCCCACTTGCAACAACGCAGGCGATTCAACTTCGTTTGGCAAATATGAGCAGGCGTATTTCAACTTCGCAGTTACTCGCATTGCAATTAGGGCGAATGAAAGATAATGGAACGTTGCACCATTCCCAAGTTTCAATGGGCAAGTGGAATAATGTTCGCGCAGCAATCGATATTGCTCGCGATGCTCGTGACATGCTTGGTGCAAGTGGTATTAGCATTGAGTTCAATTCAATTCGCCACATGCTTAACCTTGAAAGTGTAATCACGTACGAAGGCACCGAAACCATCCACGAACTCATCGTCGGCAGGCAATTGACGGGGTATAACGCATTTTGAAAAAACAACCCTCGGGATTGTTTTCTGCTACACAGTGTGACAGTCACTAGCAGGGGATTATCCCCAGTTGTCGATGATGAAGAGTAAATCGTTCACGCCAATGACATATTCAACTTCTTCATTGCTAATATCATTTTGTTTCAACGCAAGTTGAAAGACCTCTTCTGCTGCTGCAATAACATTTGACCGTGATCTACTTCATCTTGAACCTTTGCAGTTAGAGCAAGTTTTCAAAGCAGACTAGGCGCTTTAGTAATCCACTCACCTTCGGGAAGTGCGCCGACAATCTCGCTATTCGCATGATGTTCCGCCATTCGTAACATGAGTGCTCGGTATGCATCAGGCATTCAATCGTTGGGTTCAACAAGTCCTCCAGCAGCAACATGCTTTTCAAAAGCTTCAAGTTTTTTTGGGTCTGCTTCTTTGCAGTCTTTGATATTAACTTCTACTAGGACTTGCGCTCACTTCACTTCTCCTTCAAATAGAGTCGCTAATCCTTGTCCAACCCCAACGCAAAGAGTAACAACTCCTCGCAAAAACTTCTCATTATTTAAAACATTAATTTTTCCCCTATTTAATTCGTGGATAATTGTGACTGCAAGCCGTGCACCACTGCAGCCAAGTGGGTGTCCCATCGCTATTGCACCACCATTTACATTCACAATTGACTCGTCAAGCTCAAGTTCTCGGATGCAAGCAATTGATTGCGCCGCGAACGCTTCATTCAATTCAAACAAATCAATATCTTTCACAGTTAAACCCGCTCGTTCCAGTAGTTTTTCTGTAGCGTGGATAGGTCCTGTGCCCATGATTGCGGGGTCTACTCCACTTGAAGCACAAGGACCTACAAATCCTAAAATTTCTAATCCAAGAGATCTTGCTAATGTTTCTTCTACCAATACCATTGCTGCAGCACCATCATTGACACCGCTGCTATTTCCGGGAGTGACAGTAGCGCAATCTTCTTTTGAAAACGCGGGTCGTAATGTGCTTAACTTTTCAAGACTTACTTCTGGGCGAGGGTGTTCATCAGTGTCAACGATGATGGGGTCACCTTTCTTCTGATTGATGGTGATTGGAATAATTTCATCGTTCCACTTTCCCTCCTCATGTGCAACTTTCCATTTCTGTTGACTATTCCATGCGAATGTGTCTTGCTCTTCGCGAGAGATTGACCATTTTTTTGCAACATTTTCAGCAGTTTCACCCATACTGAATGGGTGGTACATTTCTGCGAGTTTAGGATTAGTAAATCTCCACCCAATTGTTGTGTCATAGATTTCACATTTGCGACTAAAAGCAGATTCTACTTTTGGCATCACAAATGGGGCTCGGCTCATTGACTCTACACCTCCCGCGACCATAACATCTCCACAATTGCCTTCGATCATTCTTGCGGCTACATTGATTGCTTCTAACCCAGAAGCGCAAAGACGATTTACTGTTGAGCCGGGGACTGATTCAGGAAGACCCGCAAGAAGGGCAGCCATCCTCGCAACATTACGATTATCTTCACCTGCTTGATTTGCAGCTCCAAAGTAGACGTCGTCAATAAGAGTTGGGTCGATTCCTGATTTAGCAACAACTTCCTTAATGGCAATTGCTGCAAGATCATCTGGTCTAATAGAACTAAGCGCTCCACCATATCTGCCAATTGGTGTACGCAACGCTGATACTATCGCGACTCTTCTTTTCATAATCACTATTGTACTGTGGATTAACTTGCAGAAACTATGCCAAATGGAGGCGAAGCAAAACGGTTATCTGAGACTGTCTCATTTAATGCAGCAAGTAGAGACTGCACCTTATCAGAACCAACTTTTTCAACCCACTCTAAAGGCCCAATCGGATAGTTAGTGCCAAGGGTCATCGCAATATCAATATCTTTTGCACTAGCAACACCATCAGTTACTGCCCACATTGCTTCGTTCATTACACCTGCTAAGACTCGTGAAAAGATGTATTTTTCAAGCAGTGAGCCAGAGATATAAGTTGCTTCTAAGCAAAATTCATTTATTGCATCCTCTAGTCGTTGAGAGACTTCAAGTTCTTGTGTATCAATAAAAATTGCAGGAATTATATTTTCCCTATCATCATGTGCATACGCTCCACAGCCGGTTTTGCGACCCAGATGGCCTTTCTCTACGAGTGATTCTTGTTTTGCACTTGGGGCAAGTCTGCTTGGTTGACCAAGTCGGTTCCAAACACTTCTAGTTGTTGCAACATTGATATCTTGACCGATTAAGTCAGTCAACATAAATGGACCCATTTTGAATTCACCAAGTGATTGCAATGTTTCATCAATTGTGTCAACAGTTGCAATTCGATCTTCGACGATTCGCCACGATTCAAGGTAATACGGGCGAGCAACTCTATTGACGATAAATCCGGGGGTATCTGATGCTTGAACAACTGTTTTTCCCCATGCTTCTGCAATTAGTGTTGCTCGTTCTACTGCACCATTATCTGAATTTTTTGTTTTTACGACCTCAACCAGTGGCATGATTGGAGCGGGATTGAAAAAGTGCATCCCAACTACTCGTTCGGGAAACCCAGATGATTCACCTAAGTCAGTCACAGATAATGAAGACGTATTCGTTGCGATAACAGAGTCCTTTGATAATTCTCCAACTGTACGCAACACTTTTGTTTTAATATCAAAATCTTCTACGATCGCCTCAATAATAAGATCACAGTCTGTAAGATCGTCAAAAGAAGTCGTTGTCATAATTTGGTTTTGGTTATCCTCGGCCTCTTGACTTAAAATCCTTCCTTTTTCAACAAGACGCGAGTAACGATTAGCAATATTCACAAGTGCTTGGTCAACCAATGTTTGTTCGACATCAAATAATCTAACAGGCCAACCGGCAGTCGCTGCAGCTTGAGCAATGCCTGTGCCCATCGTGCCCGCGCCAATAATTCCAACTGGGTTTGTTGCTTTAGAAGTCATGGTTTACATCATCATACGCAAAGAATCAAAGCATGGGCTCATTCATGTGTAAAGTTTGGCTTCCTCTTTTCAATAAACGCGACAACACCCTCAAAATGATCGTGTGAACGACCGGCAGTCTCTTGAGCAAATGCTTCTTGAACGAGCTGTTCTTGAAAACTGTTTTTATAAGACTGATTTAATAATCTCTTTGTCAGTGAAATCGCTTTAGCAGGTAAATTTGAGAGTTTCTTTGCCAATTTCAAAGTTGCTTCTTCTAATTCTTCATGTGGAACAACTTGATTCACCAGCCCGATCGCGAGGGCTTCGTCGGCTTTGACAGGTCTTCCGGTGCAACAAAGTTCCATTGCACGACCAAACCCTACAAGGCGTGGAAGTGTCCACGTGCTTCCTGAATCTGGAATTAACCCTACATTCACAAACACTTCTATGAACGATGCCTGTTCGCTTGCGATTCGCATATCACACGCAAGGGCAAGAGAGCAACCAGCTCCAGCGGCAACACCATTTACGGAAGCAATCACTGGTTTTTCCATCGTATGAATTGTTTTGACAATGGGATCGTATCGTTTTCTTAAATCTTCACCTAGATGGGGCTCATAGCTGGAAACGTATTTTTCCTTGAGGTCGGCAAGATCTTGTCCCGAACTAAAAGCCCGTCCACTTCCAGAAAGAACAACGACTCTCACATCAATGTTTTTTGAAGCGTCTTTCAAAGCTCTTGAGAGTTCAGTTGTAAGAGCATTGTTAAAAGCGTTTAGGACGTCGCTTCGTTGCAATGTAATGATACAAATCCCATCAGTACATGTGACACCGATTGTTTCGAACGAGGTTGCAGTTGTCATTGTTATGTTCCAGTGAAGTTAGGATTTCGTTTTTTCATATCATCTGATGTAGCGGTTGCCATATCACCAATATCTGCTCCTGCTGCCCATGCTCGTTCGTTTCCAGACAAAAGTATGACGTGAATGTTGTTATCAGCGTCACACTGCTCTAGCAGAGTTGCAAGGTCTTCCATCAATTCAAGGTTGAGAGCGTTGAGGACTTTTGGGCGATTCAATTTGATAATCGCTACCGAGCAATCCACTTCATGTAATAGGTGTTGTTCTGATGTCATAAGAAAGCGTTGTATTAGTGTAAAGTAGCTTTTTCAATCAGAGTATGTATCACTGAACAAGGTAAAACCTTCTGAATCTGTTTTCCAGTTGCACAAATTGCGTCACCGATGGACGCTGTAAGCTTACAATTTACAGTTGTATCATCGAGTTCAGTGATTTTGGCTTCGACAACTACAGTTTTGCCAACTGGGGCAGGTGAGCAGTGATCAACTGATAGATATGTTCCAATTCCCTGCTCATCATCATGTAGATGTGGCTCTAGTGTTTTCCTTGCAGCGATTTCAAATTGATGAGCCATATCCCAAGTTGAACAGCATGAATGGATTGTTTCACCACTAAACTGGGGTTGCATATTCGAAATTACTGTAAAAGTTATTGTTGCCGTATCGCCAACCTGAATTGAAGATTTCATGATGCGCCATCATACGGGGAGAAGAAGAGTGTTGCGAGGACTTGAATAGAACCCAAAAAGACCGTAAACGATATAAATATTACATTTTTGTGGGCGAATGTCGACCTTCATGGTATTGTAGAAGTACTGGATTTCTCTTTATTAGTGAGAAGATTGTTTTATGACGAACGACGACCATCCAACTGATCCTAACGCTGAAACCATTGGTCTTCCAAGTGACGATTCGGGGAAGGGTAGTGTTCCAGAACCAGGAAAATTCGCAACTCAGGGTATGCCAACTGAGATTGGTCGATATCGAATTTTAGGCATCATAGGAACAGGGGGCATGGGTTCAGTCTATGAAGCAATGCAGGAAGCACCTCGCAGAAGGGTTGCACTGAAGGTCATCAAATTTTCTGCAGCCAGTGAAATGGCTCTGCATCGATTTCACTTTGAAGCACAAACCCTAGCAAAATTAAGCCATCCAAATATAGCCCAGATTTACGAGGCTGGGATGTGGAAAAGTGAAAATGGCGAAGTCCCTTTCTTTGCTATGGAATATATTCCAGGTGCCCGAGGCATTGTCTCTTATGTTGAAAACAAGGACCTCTCGTTGAAAGATCGACTCACCTTGTTTGCAAAGATTTGTGACGCCGTTCACCATGCCCATCAGAAGGGAGTTATCCACAGAGACTTAAAACCAGACAACATTCTCGTTGACTCCAACGGAGATGCGAAAATTATTGACTTTGGAGTTGCCCGTGCTACGGATGCTGATCTTGCTGTAACAACAATGCAAACTACTATGGGGCAATTAATAGGCACGCTGCAATACATGAGTCCTGAGCAATGCGATGCAGACCCAGATCGCATAGACACTCGCAGCGATGTGTATGCATTGGGCGTGATTTTATTCCAAGTACTCTCAGGAAAACTTCCGTACGACTTACGTCGGCAAGCAATCCACGAGGCAGTTCGTATTATCAAAGAAGAACGACCAACCTCAATGGGAACAATTAGCACCGCATTAAAGGGTGATGTGGATACGATTGCATTGAAAGCAATGGAAAAAGATAGTGATCGTAGGTATCAATCTGCTGCTGAACTTGCAAATGATATCAATCACTTCCTAAATAACGAGCCAATTATTGCTAGACCTCTGAGTATTGGATATCAAGGTCGACTCTTTATGAAGAAGTACAAACGAACATGTGCAGCAGTCATTCTGTTGGCAATTTCAATTGTGCTTGGGATAATTGGCACTTCGTGGGGAATGGTTGAAGCGAACCGCCAAAAATCAATTGCAATTGAACAACGTAATCTCGCTGAAGATAGGTATGAAGCAATCTTAGATATATCCAAAGATGTTATTGGTGGGTTTTATTCTGGGATTGTGAAACTAAATGCTGCTATGGATGTCCGAAAGCTTGTGCTAGATTCTTCGATGGAGCATCTTGAAGATTTGGAGCAAACGGCTGGTTCAACTCTAGAAATTCGTTCAGCGAAGGCAAAAATGCATTCGCTATATGGTGATTATCACGCAGGTTTGCGAGGAGCAAATTTAGGTGATATGCAGAAAGCCAACGAAGAGCACCAACACGCAGTTAACCTGTATAGTCAACTCGTCAAAGAAGGACTGCGAAAACACAATTTCCATGTCGCACTCGGGTATTCTGATTTAGCAGATCTTGCAAAGATGAACCTAGAATTCGGAGAGAGTCTTGCGTTTCTTGACAAAGCAAAAGATTCAATATCTATATTCTTGGTTGAGTTCCCTGAGCAAACTGTAGGTCACCGGTTGGATAGCAGAATATTTGTGACAAAGTTTGATGTGTTGCAGTCTTTAGATCGACACGAAGAAGCAAAAGCAGAACTTGACGAGAATGTTGCAAAACGGAGTAAGCGGGTTATGGAATCACCAAACAATCTTGTTTTTCAACGTGATTATGCAATCATTCTTCAACGTGTTGGCAGCCTCTATTCAGATCAAGATAAGTTAAAGAAGTCAATTGAGCAGCATGAAATCTCTCTTGATATTTTCAACTCTCTTATTGATGCCCAGCCTACAAATGGGCAAGCAGTTCGTGATCTTGCTTGGCAAAATTATTTCCTTGGAGAGGCATATATCGAAGATGGTCAGCACAACAGGGGTCTTGATACTCTTGAAACTGGCGTTTCGCTCATCCAGAATAGATGCGTCGCTGACACGACAGATTTTCGCACTCGCAATGATGCACCACGATTTCTCTATGCCTACATCAATAAATGCGGAGTACTTGGCGTTCATGATCGAGCAAAAAAGACCTGTTACAACGTTCTTCTTGTTCTTCAGCCCGTGGTCGAGGCAAATCCCGACAATTATGCCCTCGCTGAAATGTATGTAAATCTACAAAAATTACATGACGGAATTGGTCAAGTCGCTACAGCAGATTAATCAAGTCATTCCCAAGGGGTTGTGCCAATACAATTTATAGGTCTTTTTTAGCCAAAAAACAAGGGTTTTGTATTTTTTTTGGGAGAACGGTTCACAAACCCCTTGTTTGGGGATAGTTGGTGTTAGTTAGAAAAATATACAAAACACTGAACACAAATTTCTCAACCCCGTATTACTGAAAACTTCTCTTTTTTTCCTCTCCTAACTCTCTCTCCCTCTCTCTCTCCCCCAATTACTAAAGGGGTAACACTCCCCACGGCAAACCGTGGGGAGTTTTTTTATGAGATAAATTAATCGGGGGGAATTTAAACGGACAATCAATTAGATTGAAATTGTTCTTTCAGAGTTTGGATGCCTTCCTTGCCACCAATAATTGTGAGTTGGTCTCCCTTTTCAAGCATTGTGCTTCCTCTTGGGATGACCATTTGTCCTCTTCGGTGAATTAACGCAACAAGACAATCTTCAGGGAATCCCAACCTGCTGATTGGTATATCAATGAGTTGCTCCGTTGCCAATCCTGTTTCGAGTCGTAAAGACATAAACCTGTCTTCTCTTAGAAGAATCTCTTTCAATTCTTGATTGGTCTCAGATGCAAGCCACTGCTGCATGAACCCTTCCTTTTCCACATGGCTTGCAATCTGTGCGAGTAATCGCAAGTGTTGAGACGGATCATCTTCAGGGCTTACTAAAAAGAAAATAGCATGGATAGATTGCTCTTCATGATGACCACCAAATACATCGCCAACATCAATCGTGACCCCTTTTTTACTTCGAGCAATGACCATGACAGAAGAGTCTATATTTTTGAGGTGTAGGTGGGGAAGCGCCACACCGCCAGTGACGGGAGTTGCCCCCACTCGAGTGCCATGTAAAAACCCTTTAGCAAGAGAAGAAGATGTTGTTGGAACAAGTGTTGATAGTTCTTCAGACGCAGCGGAAACGATTTCTTCAAAAGTAGTATCTGCAGCTGGATCAACAACTTTTGCCTCGGTCACAATTTCATCAAAAGGATCGTGTGCTCTAAGACCTTTCTCTTTTAAAATTTCTCTCAGTTCAGTATCAAGTTCACCGAACCTGTTCTTTCCAAGTTGCTTAAAGATGTGGTAAATGGCGCCGCGGCGCTCCACCCGTTTTCTAGCATATGCAAAATACCAAGTAATGCCTACTACAATGATACCACTAGAGAAAACAACAGGTAGCCAGCCCATTAATATGATGATGGCTATACAGGCAGTAGCTCCGATAATTTGAAGCCAAGGATAGAACGGTGATCTAAAACCTGGATCATACGAATCGAGTTTTGTTTCACGCATCACAATTAGAGATATGCATAACATTGCGAACATTAAAAGCTGGAACGCACTAGCGAGTTTTGCAATTTTTAATGGATTAAGAAATAGGAATAGAGCAATTAGAGTAGCCGAAGTGATTATTCCAATAATCGGTGTGCCCTTGCCGTCAACCTTTTTTAAAGATTTTGGGAGTAAATGGTCCCGGCTCATCGCAAGTGGGTAACGAGAGGCACTGAGAATCCCAGCATTTGCAACAGAAAGGAAAGCAATCACTGCAGCAATGGCCATGATATAAGCACCAAAGCTCGAGCCAGTAATTGCTGCAGCTACAGTTGAAACAGGAGTCAAGTTTATTTTTCCATCAACAAGGGAGAGCCCTTCTGTACCACTGACCCCAACCATGACGATGAGACCAACGACATACACAGTGATTGCGGTTCCTATCGCAAGGAAGAGTCCTAAAGGCAAGTTTCTCTCTGGATTTTTTATCTCACCTGCAACACTGATAACTTTAGATACCCCCACGTAGCTAATAAAAACTAAACCAGCAGCAGAAAATATATTCTCTGTACCTTTGTCAAAAAAGTTTTTAAAATTTGAAGTCTCAACTTTTACACTGCCTGAAACAAGGAAGAAACTCAATATTGATAGTAGAGATAAAACTAATATGATTTGAAATGTGGTTGTTTTTTTTGCACCTAGTATGTTAAGTAACGCAAAAAACAGCACAAGTCCTAACGCGATGAACTTGTAAATAGATTCACTAGTCTCTGCTGGAAGGAACAACTGAATATATGCGGCCATTCCCACAAGCGCAAAAGCGACCTTCAATAACAATGCCAGCCAAATTCCAAGACCACCAATGGTGCCGACCATTGGTCCTAGACTGCGACTTAGAAAATAATATTCTCCTCCAGACCTTGGCATCGCTGTGCCAAGTTCAATTTTGCTTAGTAGTGGCGGGATAAGTAGAAGACCTGCGATCAAGTAGGAAAGCACCACAGCAGGTCCGGCCATCTGAGTTGCAAAACTCGGCAATAAGAAAAAACCACTACTTAACGTAGCACCTGTTGCGAGTGCAAATACACCAAATACTCCGAGGTGTTTCTTTGTTCTAGGAAATAATGCCATATTGATACAACACCATTATGAACCATTTTGAAGGATGCTGTTTTATCTTACGAATGAGGTTCTGTCATCGCGTGGAAATCAAGGAGGGTATCCAACTCTTCTTCACCTAGAAGATTTTCCCTTAAAACACATTCTCGTATCGTTTCTCCGCTTTCAAATGCTTCTTTTACAAGTTTTGAGGCCTTGTCATATCCGATAACCGGAGCAAGGGCAGTGCCAACCATCAGACTATTTTCAACAAGTCCCTGAGCGATATCTTTGTTCACAGTTAATCCTTGAACAAGTTTATTGTTAAAAGTCTCAGCAGTTTGACCCAACAGTAGAATCGAATCAATCAATCGGTCAGCAATGAGGGGCATACAGAGGTTGAGTTCAAGCAGCGAGCCAATACCACCGCTTGCCGCCGTTGTGATTGAAGCATCGTTTCCAATGACTTGGCAAAAGACTTGAATTGCAGATTCGCAAATAACAGGGTTTACTTTGCCGGGCATAATTGATGAGCCAGGCTGAACTGCTGGCAAGGAGAGTTCAAATAGTCCACACCGAGGCCCAGAGCCCAACCATCGAATGTCATTCGCTATTTTGGAGATACTAACTGCAATAGTTTTTAACTCGCCATGAGCCTCAACGACGCAATCACGTGTTGCCTGTGCTTCAAAATGATTATCCGACTCCTTGAATGAGACCCGTACTGACTTAGAAAGTTCTTTACACATCATCGAAGCGAATTTTGGATGTGTATTTATCCCAGTTCCGACAGCCGTGCCACCAATTGGCAAATTTTCTGCGAGTCGAATCATTGCGCGTTCAGCTCGGCGAATTCCATATTCAATTGAAGCGGCATACCCAGAAAAAATTTGTCCCATTCGAATTGGCGTTGCATCCATGAGGTGGGTGCGACCAATCGTAATTATCTTGTCCCATTTTTTTGCCTTTGTTTTTAATCCTTTGTGTAATGCTTTTAATTTCGGAATGAGAACATTACGAATCTCAACACAAGCGGCGATTTGCATTGCAGTTGGAAATGTGTCATTCGATGATTGCCCCATATTGACGTGGTCATTCGGATGGATAGGATCTTTTGCGCCTATTCGTTTGCCGGCTTCTTTGCACGCTATGTTTGAGATAACCTCATTCAAATTCATGTTGGTAGAGGTCCCAGAGCCGGTCTGGAAAATATCAAGCGGAAAATGATCCATCATCGCCTCTGCTCTATTAGGATCATTAAATACATCAAGAATATCATCGCACGCATTGACAATTAACTCTGCACGCTTTTGATCAAGAAGTTTGAGTTTGTGATTTACAACTGCAGCGGATCTTTTTAAAAGTGCATACGCGCAGATTAACGAAGGCGGAAGAGTCCTCCCCGAGATTGGGAAGTTCAATAAAGCACGTTGAGTACTGGCA
Source organism: uncultured Isosphaeraceae bacterium (assembly GCA_964602215.1). Taxonomy (GTDB): domain Bacteria; phylum Planctomycetota; class Phycisphaerae; order Phycisphaerales; family SM1A02. The sequence goes on from CAZRPZ010000067.1 coordinate 15,511, forward strand.
CCGTATAACACATGTTTAGGTACTTCCATTTCACCCATGGAGTCTTTTTCTATTCTTGTTTTGTTTGAATGTTTTGCCATCTCGATATCTCAGGGTTTACGGTTCTTGGGTTGGAGTTGCGTCAACTTGGACGATTCCCAAAATCTCTTTTTGTTCGGTTGTTAATTGATCTTCAAATCTCAAAGTAATTTGTTGCTTTATTACAGCCGCCGCTGTTGGATCAGAACGCAACGTCGATTGCCAAGTTTCAATCCATGGTTCAGGAGTAGAATTTGCATCTGCAGCAGCATCCCAAGCAGACGCTGATATAGCCGCAGTGAATCGTAGGGATAGCAGATCTTCGTCAACAAGTGATTCTCCAAACACATCAAGTAACTGCAGTGCGCCAACAGAGTCGCCAGATGAAATCATTAAAGGAACAGCTCTTCTGGCAATCGCTTTTTTTGCAGCATGGCTTTTTTCTTCCGCGTTTTCCCAAATGGAATTTAATATAACCAATCTAAACTCATTCAACTCAATTCTTTTGAGCATATCGTCTGCTCGAAGCAAGGAGCTTGTATCTAATTTTGATGCAATCGAGAATGCAGCGTTCTTCCAAGTTTCATTCTCTGGTTCATGCAAATCCATGAGTTCTATGAATGACTCAATTCCTGCTCTTTCTTGTAATGCTATCAAAGCGTATTCGTAAAACTCTGGGTTATCTGCTCTTTTAATGAGTGGTGTAGCAAATCCAGATGATGCAAATCCTTTTGCAACAGCGAGCCTAGTATTTTTATCTGGATGATTGAGTAATCTGATAAGCCTATTCTTAACGTTTTGGTCACCAAGCATTGCTTCAAGTGTAATAAGTGATGGCAGGTTATTTGTGCGACGCGTTCTCTGTACTGTTTTAACAATTCTTTGCTTTGTTTCGTCTGAAATATCATTTGAACTAAGCAAAACAATCAACGTATCAGCAGCGCTTTGTACTGGAGCAAGCGATAGGAGTGCAATCGTTGGCTCTATTGCTATTGGATTTGGTCGTGTTCTGAAAAAGGAAAGTTCTTCTTCTATCACCCTGTAATCAATTTCTTGTGCGAGTGAATTTGCAACGTATTCGGACAAACCTGAGATGTTGATCTCAGGCAACAGTTTAGCTGCAGCGAATCGTACATCTGGATTTGGATCTCTGAGGTGGTCCACAACAAGCTGCAATTCTTCCTCCGTTGCTTCACCGTCCCTCAATAACACTGCAACACGATCGACACCGAATGCCCGAAGTTCCTGAAGTGGGTCGTGCAGAAGAGATGGCAGTAAGTCATGTTGATACTCAGAAGAAATGAGAGGCCAATACAATGTATATGATTCGAGAAGACGTAACCGTAGTTCTTCAATGGTCACTGCTTGCTGAGCAATAATTGTTGGATTTGAGGATGTGAGCCGTGGTTGAGTTTCTGTTTCTGGAGGGGATTCACAACTGGCAACAACAATACCAACGCATGCAAAGGTAATAGCGAGCATTTTTTGTCTGATATTCACAATCATGAAAGGTATGAGCAGTGTATTCGATTCTTCATAAATCAAGCAGATTTACGGGTAACAAGTTTTTGTTTCGGACATACAATACCCAATCTAATGAGCAGTTGGCAAGACGCAGAACGATATGCAGACAGAGCACTCGAAATGTACGAGCGAGGTCGCTTGGCTGAAGCTGAAACCGAACTCAGGAAAGCACTAGAAATAGATCCTGATCAAGGTGACTGGCACTTTAACCTTGGAATAACGCTTGAACGGATTGGTCGGGATGGCGAAGCGTTGTCTAGTTATGAACAAGCGTCTCGGCTACTTGCAGACTCAGTCGATCCACAACTCGCCGCTGGCTCGACATGTATGCGTTTGGAGCGATTCAATGACGCAATCCAGTGGTTTGAAAAGGTGATAGCTCTTAACGAGTCGGTTGAATTCGCTTGGGCGATGCTCATTGATGCGAATGCATCTCTTGGCCAACACGAAGAAGCAGAAACTTCGTTTTATATGGCTCAAGACGCGCTTCATGAACCAAGCGCCCTTGTCCTAGTCGCAATGAGTGGAAGTCTACTTTCGCGATCTTTAGTTGATAGAGCAATTTGGTGTGCTAGAGAAGCATTAAAACTAGATTCAAATGTTGTTGGTGGTCGCCTTCGATTAGCAAGTGCACTTGTGTCATCAGGTCAGGGACAACAGGCATCTCATATTCTGTTACAAGAATTACGAGAAGATCCGGGTAATGTTCAAGCTCTACTCCTTCATGCAGACGTTCTTGCAGAAGCTGGTCGCACAAACGAAGCGCTTATGAAGTTGCATCGTGTTTTAGAGCTTGAACCAGCAAATGTTGATGCACACATTCGTGCAGGAAAATTTGCACTTGAGGAACAACGTTGGGAAGAAGCGTTTATCGCTTGGGGGCTCGTTAGACGGCTATACCCAAACCACCCAACCGCCTGTCTCCACCTTGCCCAATCTTTGATTGCAATGCACAGATCTGCAGCTGCAAAACCATTGTTACAAGAGTATGTCGATCGAATGGATGAATCGACAACGCTAACTGAAAAACTTACGATTTCTGAATTGTTGCTTGCTTCGGATGAGCCATCGTTGGCAACATCCTTGCTTACACCTTTGCAACCAATTATTCAGGATAATGATCCAATAAAAGTTCATTTGCTAAAATTGCTGGCATTATCGTTATTTGCTGATGGGAAAGTTGATGATGGTGCTGCAGTTAGTAGGAAAGTGTTGAGATTCGATCCAAATTGCATTGCGTCTATTCATAATTTAGCTCTCGCAGCTATGCAGAATGAACGGTATCGCTCAGCTTGGGGCTGGGTTCGACGTGGACTTGCTATAGATCCTATAGACAACGATTTGAGGCGGCTTCGTTCTAGACTAATCTGGGAAGGAATGGCGCAATTTTTCCGAAAGATATTCACAAAAACATCTTCTACTTGAAATCAATCCCTTGGGTGGTATTGACGGTACTTCTATTTTTTTATTTATAGAGTGCCAGATGTGTATGGCAGTAACGCCATATAACGAGCACGCTTGATTGCTTGGGCGACCATTCTCTGTTCTTTTGCTGAAGTGCCTAAGCGTTTACGTGAGTAAATCTTTCCATTTGGAGTCATTAATCGGCGTAAATCTTCAACAGACTTGTAATCGACATATTTTCTATCTCGATTGTCAGTTTTGAGATACGTTTTCGCTTGGCTTCTGCCATAGTCTTTATTCATCATTCTTGAGACCTTTCGTCATGGGTACAAATGTAGCCCTAGACCACACGTTACTAGGGCGACGAGAAGGGGGAATTGTACAAAAACTCAGTGTGTAGGGCAAGCAGAGAAAGGTCGCGGTATCCTGCACATTCAATGTTGCCAATTATTGGAATTACTGCAAATCACCAAGAAAATCGGTTTCAGGTCGCAATTGCCTATGCTGAATCGGTAAAGAAAGCAGGTGGTGTACCAATCATCCTCCCATCAGATGTTGAGATGATTCCACATTTTATTTCTATTTGTGACGGATTTATCTTTACTGGGGGGGATGATCCCATCATGGAAGAATGGAACATTCCAACCCACCCAAATGCGGTTCCTGTCCCTAATGAACGCCAAGTATTTGAACTTGCCTTATTGGAAGTACTCCAAAACCATTTAGGAATACCTGTATTAGGTATATGTCTTGGCATGCAGTTGATGAGTTTGCTTGCAGGTGGAACAATTGAACAAGACCTTCAAGACCGGATGGCATCTAATCATAAAGAATCAGAACATCGTGTTTGTGGTGAAATTGGTGATGGTACTGTCCACAGCCACCATCACCAAGCAATCACAGACGCAGGAACGTTGAAAGTCATAGCAACAGCAGACGATGGAGTCATCGAAGCAGTTCAAGACATTAGCCGACTTTGGTATGTTGGTGTGCAGTGGCACCCTGAACGAACAGATGATGAAAAACTCGGCCAAGGATTATTTAATCATTTAGTTCAACAGTGTTTAGAAGGAAGGGTAGCTATTCGATGATGTTTCCTTCTCCACTACTCGAAACTCTTCAAGAGTATGAACTTGATATCCGTGAACAGCAAGAAGATGTTCAACGGGATGGGGCAGCAATTGGACAATTCAATGCTCAATTATTAAGTGAGTTTTTACCATGGGGTGAGGACGGTTGCACAGTCTTAGCCACAACCGGAATTGTCGAATTGGAATATGCAGCTCTGTTGAAATCAAAGGCAATCTTCGACGCTTCTTGTAGAGGAACGGTTGAATTAACAGGGGATGATAGGGCGGAGTGTATTAATCGCCTTACCACCCAACAACTTCTGAGTTTGGAAGTGGGTGATTCAGCATTGGCATTTGTGACAAGCCGAAAAGGGCATATTCTTGCAGATTGTATTATCCATGTCCTTGCGGAAAAAATTATCATCGACGTAGACATCACGATAGTAGAGCAGTTGTGTGATCATCTGAATTCCTACATCGTGATGGAGGATGTACAAGTACAAAATGTTTCAGAATCGTCACATTGGCTTTGGTGTCTTGGACCTGATTCAGACGAATTGCACACAGATGAGGGGCATACATTTCAGATGCCCAGTGAATTTCTGGGATTGAAGGGATTTGCAACCCTTCTTTTAAATGAAGACGTTGTTTCGGTCTGGAAATCGCTCGTCTTAGAAGGTGCAAGACCAATCGGATGGTATGCCCTAAACATGGCTCGCGTAGAGCAGGGGGCACCAGTGTTTATGATTGACTTCGAAACCCAAAATCTACCACATGAGACAAGTTTAATTTCAAGTAGGGTTCGTTTTGATAAGGGATGTTATCTTGGTCAGGAAATCGTTGCAAGAGTGGAATCACTGGGTCAACCCAAGAAGCGAATTGTACAACTGAAAATGAATTCGGACGAGTTACCTGTCGCAGGTACTCAACTTTGGAAAGACGAATTAGCAACCGGAACACCAGTCGGTGTCGTTACCTCAAGTGCAATCAGCCCACTTCGCGGAGGCGTACCAGTTGTTATCGCAATGGTTGACAAACAACACGCTATTTCCGATACAACTATATACCTGTATGTTGGCAATGAACTTGTATATGCTGTGACTGAAGATCTGAAGTCCTTCTCCAAAAAAGAATCATCATGACACATTGGCCTAATAAAATCGATATTACTGAAGTTGGACCACGCGATGGCTTGCAAAACCAAACCAAAATTATTTCAACCCAGAAAAAAATAGAGTTCATCAATGCACTTTCTCTTTGCGGGGTACAAACTATTGAAGTCTCTGCATTTGTACACCCAGACTGGATCCCCCAACTCTCAGATGCAGATGAAGTCTTTGCTGGTATAACGCGAGCCGAGGGCGTGAAGTACACTGCAGTTGTTCCAAATGAGCGAGGTTGGGAACGCGCCCTTGTTGCAGGTGTAGACGAAGTCGCCGTACTTGCAGCAGCAACTGAAACATTTAGTCAACAAAACACAAACTCATCTATACATGATGTGATGCAACGCATAGAGCCCATCGCAGAGCACGCGATTACATGCGGGGTCGGTGTCCGCGGCTACATAAGTTGTGTAATTGCCTGTCCTTATGAAGGTTTATCAGATTTAAAAGTAGTTCGTACTATCGTTGAGCAGATGTTAGATATGGGGATTTCTACAATTTCTCTCGGAGATACGGTAGGCGTAGCGCTGCCAAGTGACATTCGCCGATTGTACGACGCGTTAGACGGTGTGCTTGAACCACACGAATCAGTTCTTCATCTTCATGATACCCATGGGAATGCATTGGAATGCGTATCAGAAGCCATGCA
>CAZRPZ010000068.1:0-11255 GCA_964602215.1 uncultured Isosphaeraceae bacterium
TTTTCGGCAAGCTTTTTGTACAGTTTCAACAAGTTGGTCAGTTCGAAATGGTTTAAACAATATGGTATGCATTCCTTCTTGGCTTGCTCGCATAATTGAATGATGTGGGTCATATCCAAAACCAGTCATGAGAACAACTGCTTGATTTGGCCACAATTCAGTCGCAACGGTAAATATTTCATATCCATTGCATCCGGGCATTCGAATGTCAGAAATCACTAAATCGAATTTTGTGTTTTTCTGTTTCGCTTCTTTAAGTGCTTCAAGAGTTTGGTTGCCATCTTCACAAACTATGACATGGCAACCCAATTTATGAAGTACCGCTTCTACGCCATCTCGAACGACCTCCTCATCATCTGCGATTAGAATGTTTCTACCTTCCAAATGAGGGTCAGGCTGAATGAAATTTGCTTTGTCTGCATCAATAATTGTTTGGGGACCAGCCGTACATGCTTCCAGTCGTTCATGCAATGCTTTTGCAGCATCTAGAAGTTGTTGACCGAGGGGATGGTCTGCTGAAACGAGTTCCGCAGCTAAGGTATCGACAGATTGCAAAGGCAAGGCGAGTTCATTCAAAATTGTTTTTGAAATTTGTTCATTCGTTGTGTATCTTTCGATGACGAGAAGATCAAGTGTATGCATTGCACTTGCGATGTACCTTCCAAATATTTCAGCTAGCCGCCGGTCATTGTCATCGAAAGCATCGAGACTATTTGACTCTGCATTGAAGACACCAATGATACTATCATTCAACCAAAGAGGAACTGTTAGTGAAGATGCCGCAGAATCAAGACCAGTTCTATATAACGGTTCAAGTGAAACATCAGGACAAATATATGACTTTCCTGTTGCTGCTACGTTCCCGCAGATTCCATTTTCACTTTCTTCAGCTCGTATCACTTCGCCAATTTTTAATGGTGATAAATTTTCTGCAATGACCAGTTCTAAGTTTCCAGAGCGTCTGTCCAACAAACGAATTTCAAAGTTATCCATATCAAGTAATTCGTGTACATAACGAACAACTTTCTCTTCCATCAACCGTAATCGTTGGGCAACATTCAGTGACTGAACAGTACTCGCATCGATTTGTGTAAGTTCAATACCAGCGTCACAGATTGCATTAATCTTCATCTGCATTTCACCCCCACCAGTGAGAATAAAATCACAATCACTCTCTGAGGGAACAATCTCAAAATGCTTCGATAGTTCTGCTTCAATTTCTGGAGAGATCGAAGCATCGAACGAGATATGCAGTCGCTGGCTTTTATCTGCCATAATGGTTCCTATACTTCAAGCGTACCCCCAATTTGACGAGATGCAATCCCGAATGCATCGGAGAAATGACCTTTTTGGCTTGACAAAGAGGGTAGTTTGGCAAGAATTAGTCCCACTGAAGACCCTTTTTGTGAGAACCTACCGCATTCATGTTGTATGTAAAACGGATAAGTAAGACATTTGGAAGAACTCTGGCAGTAGACAATCTCGATTTCTCTATAGAGAAAGGGCAAATCTGTGGGTTACTCGGTCCAAATGGAGCAGGAAAGACAACCGCGATTCGGATGATTTGCGGTGTTCTTATTCCTTCCACTGGTCAGATAGAAATAGAGGGGGTAAATCTTGCAGAACAGCCACGTCGAGCAAAATTGAAGGTGGGGTATGTCCCAGAGGGTGCACCATTACCGTATGAATTAATGCCAATCGAATACTTATCTAACTATTTCTCGTTGTATGGGATTGATGCAAAATTAAAAGGAGAAGTCATATCGACTTGGGCTCAAAGGTGTGATATCACAAGTGTTCTCCGAAAACCAATAGGCACGTTATCAAGGGGGTTTCGACAACGTGTTGCGCTTGCTGCTGCACTTCTCCATCAACCAAAGGTGCTTATTCTTGATGAGCCCTCAACGGGTTTAGATCCACAACAACGGAGTGCGTTCTATGAATTACTAAGAGATGTATCCGAAGATGCTGCAATCCTATATTCATCACATCACCTCGATGAAGTTGAGCAAACGTGTGATGATGTCATCATTATCAACCATGGAAGACTGGTTGAAACACATTCATTTGAAGATTGTTCTCAATCTGACACACTTACAGTTGAACTTTCATCACTTCAGGTTGCTCAATCTTTACAGGGAAAAAATATCACTGAACTAGAAGATGGATGGGTTCGATGTGTGGTAAAACTAAAAGGAGAAAATGTAGCAGCAGCAGCGAGACAATTTGATGGAAATGTCCGACTGATTCAACCCTGTGTGCAATCTCTTGAAGCAAAATATCTTTCACTTATACGCGAATCGAACAAATCAGACTCTGAACAGGGTGAAGCATGAAGAACATCATTCGAATTTGTTTGAATGATGTCCGTACGCTTCTTGTTGTTCCAACTGGGGCAATCATCGCGGCTCTATTTACATTTTCTTGTGGGATTGTGTTTGTTTCCAAGATTTTAGAACCAAATGGAATTGCTTCGATGCAACCAATGTTTGCTTTCGGCGCATGGGTGTTGTTGCTTCTGTGTCCCGCCATCACGATGAGGTTAATCGCTGAGGAACGGCGAGTTGGGACTTGGGAGTGTTTGCTGGCTGCTCCAGTGTCTTCGTTTGAACTCTGTAAGGGAAAATTTCTATCTGCATTTCTATTTCTAGTACTCGTATTAATTTGCACCTTTCCTCTTGTTCTCTTGTTAGAGTTGTATGCGAGCGTCGATTATGGAGCTGTTGCAAGTGGGTACATCGGGTTGTTATTACTTGGTTGTGCTGTTATTGCAACGGGACTTGTCGTCTCTGCACTGACGACTTCGCAGACGGTGGCATATGTTGTTACAGCGTTTATTTGGCTGACGTTTTCACTTTCAATGAAGGTGATTCCTGCTTATGTCCCAACAAGATTTGCTGACATATTTTTTGCGATGGATCCTGATTTTCGGACTGCCGCATTCTCGATTGGCTTGATTGACACAGCGAATATCGTGTATTTCATGACAATTTCGATTGCGTTAGGGTGGGTAGCATGTATAGCAATCAATCGGACTCGGCATGCAAATACATCTCGCTGGAAAGCACTACTTTGCGGTCTACTGCTCATCGTTTCACTTATTTCAATCAACTCCATTTCAACAAACCCGCTTATTCGTGCTCGAATTGACGCAACTGGTTCAAGATCATATTCGTTGAGCAATCAAACAGTTCAATTATTAGAGAACCTGCAGGGAGAATGGTCAATTACTGTCCTGCTTGATGATTCGCAAGTTGAGAAACCAATTTTACGACAAGTTGACGAAGTGCTTCGACGTTATCAAGATCAATCCGAATTCATTCAATTACAACGTGTTAACCCTACCAACCCCTCTGCATTCAATCAGTACGAAGCGCTTCTTCAGCAATTAACACAGTTATACGATGAAGAACTTGAACTAGCCAAAAGTTCAATCACAGATGGCGTTGAGCAATTTGAAATCCTCATGATTTTTGCATCAAGTACGTCTGTTTGGGCTGAAGATTTAACAGCAATTCAATCTACAAAAGAGGAGCAAGAAACACTTCAAACTATTTCGAGTGTGCTTGCTTTGTTAGGAGCTGAGGGGAATCTAATTCTTGATGAAGTTGAGAAAGCGATGTACATCGATGCAAGTCAACCCCTTCCCCGTGTTTCACTGGCGAGAGATATTTTGGTTGCGGCGACTGGGCAATGGTCAAGAGAACTCGCGGAAGTTTCATGGTGGCTTTCAAAGGGAAGAAGCGGTTCGATCGAGCAATATTGTCTTGATGCGGTTCCGTTATTTGACAAAATGGCAACTGACCTCGCTTCGATTGACGACAGACTTCGTCGTTTGGGTGAATTAGAAATTGGTGCGTTGGCAACTCAGCTCTCATCAGGTGAAGGCGCAATCATAATCTCGCCCAAGCGTGCAACTATGATTCCTGCTTCGATGTTATTTCCTGAAAGTGTGGGTGGATTAAATACAATTGCCATAGATCAGCGATTTCGTGGAGAGCAGATTATCTCATCTGCGATGAGGTCATTGGAATCTAGTGTGTTGCCTACAGTTGTATTTGTTCATGTAGAGGAAAACTCTCTGCTCATTCAACGACCAAACAATGTAGATGTTCGTGCTGTTCGAGGACTACTTGAAACTAGTCGGATAGATGTTCGTGAATGGATACCAGCCGATGGTTCAAAGCCACAAGTGGATGTTGGTCCTGTTGTTTGGATTGTGATTCCTCCATCAAGTAGAGCAGGGCTAGAACCATCACAACGTGAGCAGAAATTACTCAATGCTGTGCGTGTTTTGCTCCAAGATGGAGAGTCTGTCATGCTGAATATACAACCAAGTGTATTGCCTAGATACGGACAACAAGACCCTTGGGCTGCAATCACGGAAACCCTCGGAATTTCAATAGATACAGAAAAGGTTCTCGTTGAACGAGTCGCTGTTGGTCCAAATATTGTTGAAGTGCAACGAGGGCAGATGATTCACGAAACAAAAAGTGAACATCTTATTGCAAGAGCAGTAAATGGAAGACAAGTATATTTCCCGCTTCCTCTGTCAATTGATGGAGGGGAGCCATTGCTTACAGTAACCCCCTCTGAAGATAGGTGGCTTGATCAACATTGGGAACGAGAAATCGTTGATGTCGTGAATAAAACTCCGATGAATGAAGAAATTGCAATTGCTACCGCAGTTGAGTATCAACCTAATTCAAGGGCAATTGTTGTGGGGTCAGGTGGATGGTTGTTCACGTGGGCAGCTGATCGCGCAGTTTCTTTAGGAGGAAATCAAATTGCGATGGTAAATCCCGGAAACAGTGAGTTGCTTCTTGCTTCAGTAGAGTGGCTGGCTGGTCTTGATGATTGGATTGCAGCAGGGCCAATCGGTCAACAATCAAGCAGAGTGCAGGGATTATCACAAACGATGCATCTCATCTGGACTGGGATAGTTGTGCTGTGCATTCCAAGTTTGCTTTTGGGATTTGCAATTTGGGTTTCGATTGTGAGGAACAGAGCATGATTTCAAATCGCGATACACTCATCTTGGTTGTTATCACAGTACTCTCAACAGTATTTGCATTGAGTGTTTATCAGAGAGACCAAACTGTATCGATAGAACAATCCAAACTATTAATCTCTGACTCACCAATACTGTTTGATGATATTCAACAAATTTCAATTCGAAAAAATGGAGAGGTATTTGAGTTTGAAAAGAACGGGGGCTCTTGGATCCAACATAAACCATTTACATACCGCATGGATGCTTCTTCAATGATGTCACTAATTCGGGCAGTACAAGGTGTACATTTAATTGGAAAGGCACACTCAACGACGGACGTGTCGATGGTTGGACTTGGGGAAGGTGCTAATTCAATTTCGGTATCGGATGGCAACGAGGAAATTACAGTGTTATTGGGACGAAAAACTTTAGGGGGTCGAGCATACGCTCGATTGGGAGAATCGCCACTAGTTTTTGTTGATCAATCTCTTCATCGAACTGCAATTGATACAGACCATCGATTTTGGAGAGACACTAGATTATTCCCAAACTTCTCAATTGATGGTGTCCGAATTGAACGCATCATGAACGGTAACCGCCTCCTTTTAGACCGAACTGAAGGTCGTTGGAAAATGATTGAACCTGTTGAAGTAGAAGTAGATGAAGATTTACTTTTAGAGTGGATAGGAAGAATTTCGGTCGCTAGAGTTTCATCATTTGTTGTTGATACGCCGGTTAATCTTGCGATGTTTGATTTGCTTGATCCAGTTGCTTCATTTTCGGTACGTAATCAACAGGGCGATACGCACAAACTTTTTGTTGGAGGTCGAGTATCTGCTGGCTCTCAAGATCGATATGTGATGGTTGAAGGTAGCCCAGTGATTAGTAAGATTTCATGGGATTTGCTATCGCCGTTATTCCCAGCACCAGAAATTTTTGTTGACTCAACCGGAAGTTCGGTTTCTCGTTTTGATATTAAACAGATTACGATTCGAACCGATGGTCAGGAAATTGTTCTTGAACGGAATTTAGACCAATGGTTAAATGCAGAAGGCGTTCATGTAAATAGAGAATTGGTAGATACGTTACTTACTTGGCTTCTGGAGACGAAGCCGCCAGCAGTATCGATTGAACAGTATCCAATAGAAAGTGAAATTGCGACTGTGGTGTTCAGTGGTTACGATTTAATGCCACTCGATGCTATAAGAATTGCTCGTTTAGAAGATGGGAGTTTGATTCTTGAAAATGGTGACAATGTGCTTCGAATCCATGCATCGGATGCAGGAGAGTCGCTCTTGCCATTCACCAATTAATACGAGATGTAGTAACAGTATCCACGCCACACTGGCTTGATGAAATTATTCTAGTTTGCAATTGTGAAACTAATTCGTTCATATTCACTTTTGGAGTGATTGTTGACACTTTGGGAGAAGTAAATACCCACAGTTCATTTGCAAGTTTTTGGTTTATTACGTGTTGGAATAGTGTGCTTCCACCTTCTACCGTCACGTGTGTTGCATCGTATGTTGAGACAAGTCGTTGAAATAAAGGTGCGAGATCTAGGATTCCATCTTTGTGTGGGAGGGCAAGAAGGTTGACTGATTCAAAGCCAGAAATATCTGCACCATCAGCATGCGCTATCAATGTAGGAGCATCAAGATTGAGCACGTTCGCATTTGATGGAGTTCGTAGGGTAGGATCAATGACGATACGCAGGGGGGTTCTATGTTTTGTTGCATTCCGAACTGTCAACGATGGGTTGTCAACAATAACTGTGCCTACACCAACAACAATTGCGTCAACACATCCACGTTCTTCGTGGACGAGTTGTTGACTTTCTTTAGAACTAATCCACGAAGATTCATTTTCCGGTGTCTCAATGCAACCATCATTTGTCTGTGCCCATTTACATGTAACCCAAGGGAGTCCTGATTGAATACGATGGGCGAAGGGTGCGATGAGTTCTTCGCAAATATCGTCACGCAGAACATCGACTTCAATTCCATTATTACGCAAATACTCTATACCTCCACTTGACTCAGAGTTAGGGTCGATTGCACCGATCACGACACGTGAAATTCCAGCTTGAAGCAGGGCTTCACTGCAGGGAGGGGTTTTTCCATGATGATTGCATGGTTCGAGGGTGATATACGCCGTACAGTCCTTCGCAGTAGTGCCAGCCATTGCAAGAGCATTTACTTCAGCATGTTCATCTCCATACAATTCATGAAATCCCTCGCCAACAATCGCATCATCTTGATTGACAATAATGCAACCAACAAGAGGATTTGGTTCCGCGCCTCCATGCCCGTTTACAGCGAGACGAGCTGCTTGGTGTAGTACATTTACATCACGGCTAGAATACATTTCGGTGTACTTTACCCTGCTGTACCCTGCTTCGCAGTGTGGTTTCGACGTGACTGTCACACAGAGCGAGTCTTCGAGCGACCAGTGACTGTCACTAGAAACACACTAGCGAGTCCGACGTGACTGTCACACAGAGCGAGTCTTCGAGCGACCAGTGACTGTCACTAGGAATCGTCACTAGGAATGTCGAAACGGGAGAGCCACCACAGAGACGTTATGCCTTAAGAACTTCCCTCTTGAGATTTTCTGGCATCAAACGATACTCAGATGGTTCCATTGTGCTTGAAGCACGACCTTGGGTCATACCACGCAGGACTGTTGTATACCCAAACATTTCAGAAAGTGGAACTTCAGCATTGATAATTCGAACAACGCCTCGTAGTTCTGAGTCGTTGATTTGTCCTCGGCGACTTGAAAGATCGCCACTAACAGAGCCGAAAAATTCATCTGGAGTTGTAATAATAACTTTCATGATTGGTTCAAGTAACGCAAGACCAGCTTTGGTACACGCTTCTCTGAATCCTAATGCGCCGGCTTGCTCAAAAGCTACTTGGCTTGAATCAACCTCATGGTACGAGCCATCAATAAGTTCAATACAGACGTTCACCATTGGGTAGCCACCAAGGATTCCTGAAGCAGCTGCATTTCGCGCGCCGTGCTGTACTGATGGAACATATTCTCGTGGAATTGAACCATGTGAAATTTTATCAACAAAGACAACGCCATTTTTCATATCTAACTCTTGTTCTTCAGCTTGTGCTTGAGTCATTGGGCGAACATTCATTACAACATCACCAAATTGACCGCGACCACCAGATTGTTTTACGAACCTGCCTCGAACATTCTCCGCATCACCAGTGATTGTTTCTCGGTAAGACACCCGAGGAGTACCAACATTGACGCCAATTTTTAAATCGCGTGTAAGTTTATTTTTTACAATCTCTAAATGAAGTTCGCCCATTCCAGAGATAATGGTTTCGCCAGTTTCTTCATTGTAATTTGCATGAAATGAGGGGTCTTCCCGACGAATTGTTGTGAGCGCTTCGCCCAGTTTTTTCTTGTCATCGTTCGTAAGTGGTTCAATAGACATCGAAATCACTGGATCTGGGAAGTGCATTCGTTCTAATATAATTGGATCATTTGTATCGCAAAGAGTGTCACCAGTTACCGAATTTTTCAAACCAATGACAGCAACTATTGAGCCAGCACCGGCGAAATCTAGTGCGAGGCGATCTTTTGCATGCATCTCATAAATCCGAGACACATTTTCTTTCCGACCGTTACCCGGATTTAGTACACGGCTACCTTTTTCAAGACGACCAGAGTAAACACGAACATATGTTAGGTCGCCGTGGGAGTCGCTGACAACCTTAAATACTAATCCAGAAAACGGAGCGTCCTCACTATTAGGACGACTTAATTTTTCACTTTCATCTTTTGGATTTGTGCCTTGAACTTCAGGGACTTCAGTAGGATTCGGAAGGTACTCAATGACACCATTCAACACCCTCTGAACACCTATATTTTTAAGAGCAGATCCACAATAAGTTGGGAACGCTCGCATTTCGATTGTAGCTCGACGGAGTGCTGCCCTGAGTTGATTCTGAGTGATTGCTGATTCATCTTCAAGATAAAGTTCAGTTAGTTCATCATCAAGTTCTGCAATTCGTTCAACAATATCGTGGCGCCAAATTTCAGCCATTTCTTGCATATCTTCTGGAATGTCTCGTTGTTCAACGACTGCACCCATTTCACTGCTGTCAAAGTAATACGCTTTCATTTCAATGAGATCGACGATTCCTTCAAACGAATCACCTGCTCCGATGGGGAGTTGTACCGCGACTGCATTTGCTCCTAGTCGATCCCGTAGTGAGCCAAAACTAAATTCGAAGTCAGCACCAATCTTATCCATTTTGTTGATGAGACAAAGTCTAGGTACTTTGTACCTGTCTGCTTGTCGCCAAACGGTTTCGGATTGTGCTTCAACGCCTTCTTTGCCGTCGAATACAGCTACAGCACCGTCAAGAACACGCATTGATCGTTCAACTTCAATAGTGAAATCCACATGTCCGGGAGTATCGATTAGATTTACTGTGTACTCTTCACCGTTGTATTCCCATGGGCAAGTTGTTGCCGCAGATTGAATTGTAATACCACGTTCTTGTTCTTCTTCAAGAAAGTCCATCGTTGCAGTACCTTCATGAACTTCACCGATTTTATAACTTTTACCTGTGTAGAACAGTACACGTTCTGTAACGGTTGTTTTTCCTGCGTCGATGTGAGCACAGATACCAATATTTCTAACGTAATTTAAATCTCTTGCAGCCATAGTTCTAACCCATTCGGACAAAATGTCCTATCTTCGATATCTCAATACCCTTCCAAACGCTTGGTGGGCAGTACATGTAGTTTGTTGTTCCTAGCACTTTTTCGTAAAGTACTTCCGCTAGAGCCCAGTACTGACTGAGCTACTTTAGGAGTAATCAGTGCAGTTGGGCCTCTTCTTCATCTTCTTGCAACGGTAATCTCCTTCCGCTGCGTCGCTGTAAAACGACTGAGACCTCGTGGCGTCCTATGCATATTTTGCACCAATTGCAAAAGGCAGGACAAGCCCCGTATTTTATACGAAGAAGCGCTCAGGTCAATCAATTTTTATGAAGAACGGACGAGGAGTTCACGTTTTAGACCATTTTTCTCCAAAATTGGTTCAATTTCTTTGAGAAAACGACGTCCATCCTGCACATATCCAGCAGTTGGTTTTAATTCACGAAGTTGAGTTCTGAAATATCTATTGAACCTCAGCATATATAACTCACGAGTGTATTTTGCAATCATTGATGCAAGCGCTGCAGGAAAGTGTTTTTCGTCAGTTTTTGAGGCGAATGTAATTGTCGTGCGATTTCCATTAATTTTCAATCTATAGCGGCTCATGCTGATGTCCTCAATTAAAACTTGAATTTTTGCTTCAGGCCAAAAGAGTTGTAAATCATTTCTATACTTCACTTTTCCGCCATGTCGGTCAATCATAATTCTTGGATGTGCATTAGGGAATTTGTTGACAATTCGATCGACGTGATGCATTGCTATTGAAAAGTTCAACGCAGATTTTGAAGCATGTGTTGTGCGTTCGTTGTATGTTACGACATCTACAGCGCTACACGCCATATGAGAACACTGAACTTTTGATTCTTCAAGTATTCGTTGCAATCGAGCGCTATCAATTTTTAACAAATTGGCATCGTTGCCAACAGGCAGGGAAGTTTGAGAGTCATACCAAGGCGCTTCTGTCTGTTTAATTTGCATGGCTTCAAAAAAGGAAGCGTCATCTTTTGGAAAGTCTTCACCCATTGCCCGCATAAACACAAGAACGCCTTTTTCAAGGTGTGTTAATGCCTTCGTTTTTGCGTTCGATTTCAGTAACTTCGAATCGTTTATCGCAATTTTCTGTTTTGCATCTTTTCGATTCCTGCAAATGATTGCGTGCAACATCGCCCACATATCTGGTGCCCCACTTTCGGGCGTACATTCTTGAAGGGTAAACGCTGTTGATGCAACACACAGTGGCCCGAACATTGGTCCATACCCTGCTTCATCAATTCCCGCATACACAAGCATTGCAGAATAATACTTGATTAATTATCCCGCTGTTAATTTTTTAAGTGAGAATAAATCTACACTACTCAATATGGCAAAAGTACTCATGGCAATGTCTGGCGGGGTGGATTCATCCGTTGCAGCCGCTCTACTGGTTCAGGATGGGCATGAAGTGGTTGGATGTTTCATGCGACTTGGAAATGTTGGAGATCAATTGGACCAAGAGGTCTCGATCGACCAAAAGGGATGTTGTTCAATTAATGACGCGAATGATGCAAGGCATGTGAGTTCAAAACTTGGA
>CAZRPZ010000069.1:0-14392 GCA_964602215.1 uncultured Isosphaeraceae bacterium
CCAATTGAGCTCTGATGCGCTGGAGGCGTTGCCCTGGATCTGCATGTCCGGTGGGTACAGCAGCCCACGCTCCACGGCCCACAGAAGGCAGATGCCGGCGGTCGCGGTGAGCCCGAGCAGTCCGAGCTGCATGAGATTGAAGGTCCACCACGCCTTGGGTTGGCGCTTGCCAATCTGGGTATGGGTACCACAGTGGCCGTGATGGACATCGCCAATTTACACAAGTACGGGTGGTGAGCACTCCAATTCACGAAGTGAAACCGAAGTATTGACATCGATTGAGGGGCTGCTATAATCGGAGTTTCATGTCCACTTTTATAGATTGGAGACTCCATGTCCGTTACACTCGAAACACCTGTTGGTGAAATTGCCTTAAACCACCCCATTGCAACCAGAGTTTTTGCTCGACACAACATAGATTTTTGCTGTGGTGGCGGAGCACCGTTAGAAAAAGCATGCGATAAACGAGGGCTTAACCCAAACGATATTCTTTCTGAAATTAATAAGGAATTAGAAGAACCTTGTGATGAAATGAATTGGAGTGATGCACCACTGAACGATCTAATCGAGCATATTGTTTCACGATTTCACACTTCGCTACGTGAAGAACTCCCCCGTCTTGAAGCAATGGCAATCAAAGTCAATCAAGTGCATGGCGACAAAGACCCCGAGCGACTTCAAGCAATTGAAACTGTCTTTTGCGGACTAAAAGAGGAACTCTTACTACACATGTTGAAGGAGGAAAACATCCTCTTTCCAATGATTGTTCGAGGTGAGGGAAAAATGGCAGGCGCCCCAGTTTCTGTTATGGAATATGAACATGATTCAGCAGGTACCGCACTCAAACAATTGCGAGAACTCACAAATGATTTCACTCCGCCAGAAGGTGCTTGCAGTACTTGGCGTGCCTTGTGGCATGGCCTTGCTGCTTTGGAGCAAGACACACACCAACATATTCACCTTGAGAATAACATCCTGTTCCCCAGAGCGTTGAACAGCTAATTAATCATACCCTCCTCCGTCTGGAAGAGAAGAATCTTCAAGTTGCAGGTTCGTTTGAAATCTAAAGTTTGACTCAGTCCGGTGTCGTTCTGCGAAGAAAAAATCAAGCGTGTACGATTCGCCGTCTTCTAAATCAAGTCGACTGATGTCAACGTACTGCTCGGTTGAACCGTGAATTCCACCTAAGTCGATGACAAGCTGACTATCAATAAAGACCCAGACATCATCATCTCCGATGAACTGAAAATATTGTGCGCCATCTTCTTGGTATGTAAATTCTGTATGTAATTCGAACGTAAAGTGAAAGTTTCGGTCTGGCGAACCGCCGGGATTCCCCCAACCCTGACCTTCAATTGGAAAAAACCCACCGAGTTGCTGATAATCTGGATCGAGTTGGTCATCGAAGACATAACTGCCATCTTGTTGTCGTACAAGTGTTAAAGTCAGGGGAATGTTAATGTTCACATCTTCCACATCGTTATACCACTGGTTAAATGAACTTGCTGAGTCGATTCCACCAGTTGAATGGCCATTTCGATATCGAATGTTGTGATCACCAAGGGATGCATCGTACATCGTCCATGAAATCGGCTGATAGTTACTATCTGTGCACTGCCAGCGTACTTTTTTACCATTACCTACAAACACGGGCTTACCGTCGCTGCCAAGTTGCGTTGAAATGTTCTTACAATATTGCCCAAATCCCTTGGAAGGATAGACTTCAAAATCTGGGTGTCCATCCCCTCCACCACAACCCCCAGTTTGTTCTTTGAAATCGCGAACAGTTCCTGTGAGTTCAATCGTGTCTGGTGGCGGATTCGAAACGGCAAGTAGTATTGACATTGCACTTACGGCTGAAATTGAGATGAACGTTTGCATAGTTCGCTCCTTGAATTGTTGGTATCCATTTCTCGCCTTCTTCTACAATCAACTCCACCTTTTCCTAGCGTGGGGTTGTGGCCTGTGGACTTGTGCGGTTCGTGCCACCTTGCACCTTGCATAGACCGCACAAACATTCTGGCAGTTCATCCCAATGTGTGGTGTATCTAGGAGATTTTTGAAGTTGTTTCATCTGCATGACCTTCGTAAAACCAGTTGCTGCAAAGTGAAGCGTGCCGCTTCCCATGTTGGTATTGACCGTATCGAGCAGTTGCATCATTCTTTTGTCACGCATTCGCTCTTCAGGCGAATCAAACAAACTGCATTGTGCAGGACCGCTTGATAATTCCGTAAAATGCACCCCAGCCCGCTTGTATTGAAAACCTGCTTTCCAAATTGGCTTTGCAAGTTCAAGTGCTGATTTGATAATCGTATGCGTAACGTTGGTCGGAGGAATAAGTTCGATAGTCGCGCGGGCTGAATGCCGCGGAGTCCGGTGGTTAAACAAACTCGTGTGAAAAAAAACGTTGAGCACTTTGGCAACAAGTTCCTCGTTCCGCAGTTTTTCTGCTGCCCGAGTGGCGTGCGAGGCGATTGCCTCGGAAAGTTCTTGCCATGTTGTGACGGGATGTGCAAATGAACGGGAACGAAGCAATGTTTTTCTCTGTTCTGGCGATTGCTCAAGCCGAAAATGCGTGTGTCCTTGCAGTTCCATCGCCGTTTTCATCGCCACAATGTTAAATGAATCGCGGATGATTGTGGCATCCATATTTGCCAGATGGAATGCTGTGTTTATGCCATTGTTCCGCAACTTTTTTGACCATTGGCGACCAATGCCCCAAATGTTCTCTACATCAACCGACCGCAGCATTTCATCAGGATTGGATGGCACTTTGGCAACCCCGCCAGTGTCAATATGTTTTTTAGCATAATGATTTGCAAGTTTCGCGAGTGTTTTTGTTTTACCAATACCAATTGAAACTGGGACACCAGTCCATTGTAAAATCGCACTTCGCATTCCTCGCATTACCGTTTCGTAATCGCGACCACGAAGACCATCGAGTTTAATAAATGCCTCATCAATGGAATAGACTTCTACATCTGGCGAAAATAAACGAATGGTTTGCATCACACGCCGTGACATGTCGCCATATAACACAAAGTTTGATGAACGAACAATAACGTTATGTTGCTTTACACGATTTCGGCATTCAAAAATTGGCTCGCCCATTTTAAAACCAAGTTCTTTCGCTTCCTGAGAGCGAGCAATAATGCAACCGTCATTATTTGAAAGCACAACAACGGGCTTTCCCTCAAGCCATGGTTCAAAAATTCGCTCGCACGATGCGTAAAAATTGTTGCAGTCAGCTAACGCGTACATTTCAATCTATGCACCGACCATGCCACAACACCCCAAATTGTTACGCCTGTGTCGGAGTCAACTTCAATTGGCGAATATTCGCCCTGATCCATTTTGTTTGGTTCGGACAGAAGCGACGCAACATTTCCACGTTTTGAAAGACGCTTCACAGTAAGCCCCCCATCAATCACGGCGATAACAATGCTTCCATGCACCGGCGTCACAGAACGGTCAACAATGAGTAAGTCGCCATCGTGAATACCTGCACCATCCATCGAATGCCCATTTGCTCGAACAAAAAACGTTGCAATTGGGTTCACTACAAGTTGCTCGTTCAAATCGAGCGACCGTTCAATAAAATCATCCGCTGGTGACGGAAATCCCGCTTCCACCCTTCCACCAACCAACGGCAACCGTAATTTTTCCACCATATCCGTATCCTAACAAAACCCGTACATTTTTGCGACTGTCCCTCCGGGGACACCCACGACGTAGTGACTGTCACCAAGTAGTGACTGTCACTAAGTAGTGACTGTCACCAATGTGGTATTCTTCGCGTATGACATACCCAACAGCAACAATTGAAACGAGCAAGGGCACCATTACCGTCGAACTTTGGGACGATGTGGCGCCAAAACACGCAGAAAACTTCCAAAAACTGGCAAAAGACGGTTTTTATAATGGGCTCATCTTCCACCGAATCATCCCTGGATTCATGATTCAAGGTGGCTGCCCCGATGGCACAGGAATGGGTGGACCGGGTTGGAATGTGGACGCTGAATTCAATGACCGCGAGCACCACGAAGGCGTACTTTCCATGGCACGTTCACAAGACCCAAACTCTGCAGGAAGCCAGTTCTTCATTTGTTTGGACCGCGATCATTGCCAACATCTTGATAACCAATACACCGCTTTTGGAAAAGTCACAGATGGCATCGAAGTTGTTCGAGATATTGGTTCAACGCGAACTGCTCAAGGCGACCGCCCCGTCGAAGACATTTCGATGACAACTGTAACTGCGTGACAAACAACGCACGAACTGGTGTCATTTGGCTGGCGCTTGGTTTTTATCTTGGCTTTCTTTTCTTCTGGACACTCTCGCATGAGTTAAGCGATATGCGAGCAATTCGATATCCATTATATTTCGGATGGGAGCGAGAAATCGAATTTCGGGGGTGGGCATTACCGCTCTATTTTTCACTCGACATCGCTGTCATCATATTTCCATTCTTCTTCCGCTCTTGGCGTGAAGCAATTGCTCCGGTTGGCACCATACTCGTGCAAACTGCAGTAGCTGCGATCTTCTTTGTGCTCGTCCCAATCGATCCGGGGTACGAAACAACTGGCGTATGGGGTCCTTATTTTTACGAATATTTCGGTCTTGACAATTTTTCAAGGTGGAATCACGCACCATCGTTGCATGTCGCCTTTGCGTTTACACTTGCATGGGTCATCGGCAAACGCAATATTCGACTCGTTCTTTGTATGCTCTGGGCAACCACGGTTTCCATTTCCACCATGCTCGTTCATGAGCACCATTTAATTTGCGTACTAGGCGGATTCGCATTATTTGTATTTACAATGGTTACCGTGTATCCTGCACTTCAAAGGAAATATAATGATTCCGATTCTAGCAATTTTCCTTGCCTCACCACTTGAGTTTGGCTTGCAGCCACTTCCTGAAGATTCACCCTACCGCGAAGAACGGTTCACAAAATACGCCGAAGTCATCGCTCCAAATGGCAAACCAATCACCATCATTGCCCAAAGGGGCGTTCGTGATATTGCAGTTGCTCGCTGTAGAAATTTGCTCAAATTTTATTTGACTAATGTGCCAGGGACAAAATATGGCAGCGATAAAAGCGAAGTTGCAAACTCTATGGCAAACAATCACGCGATGCTTATGATGCCAGAGGGCAGACACCGCGAAGGACAAGAACCTGAAATTCACGCACAGCCACAATTTGAATCTGAAACTCCAGTCGATGGTTCACGTTGGTATGTTTGCAATGAATGGGAACATCGCGATGCCGCATTTGAAGAAATTTTTCATTTAGTACACGACACTGGCATAGGCACTGATTTTCCTGGCGCTCTTCCTCAATTTCAACAAGAGCTGAAAGCCGAAGCGATTCAATCGTTAAAAGATGGTCGCTGGGGAATTCAAATCGAACCAGAGGTGAAAGATTGGATCGAAGAACTTCGCATGGAGAATTCGCTTGCTCAAGAATATATTGCTTCTGTCATCGACTCGTATTACGGACTCTGGGCATCATTTGATGAAGCTCCCGGAGGCATGTGGGGTATTTATATTGCAAAAACTCGAGATGAAATCAAAGAAAAAGATCCAAATGGCTACGCTTTGCTGGAATCTTTCTTGCCACCTATGATGCATGGGTATGAATCACTCATCGATTCAAATTTCAAAGGAACTTTTTCATTGCAGTTCAATGAAGAAATTCCATACACACATAAATCGCAGTATTACGTTGATGTGACATTAACCGGTAGCAAAAACACAAATCTGCTTGGAAACATTGCGAACAACACATTTCGAGGGAACAGGGGCGACAACACAATAGACGGAGGTGCAGGAAATGACACTGTCATTTTTCAAGGAAAAGAGGAAGAGTACGAAATTAACGGCAACATCGTTAGAGATACAATCCGTGGGCGGGATGGCACTGATACATTAATTTCAATAGAGGCGCTCGAATTTGAACAAGGTTGATTGGCACCATCATTTGGTTAGAGTTGTAATAGCACTTCTTGTGCTTGTTGGGGTTTTCTGTTTATTCCACTTTGTCCTTGAGCCATACATGCCAAAAGTTGACAACTTTATTGAAGCACTTGCCTACTGGGGGCCAATTCTATTCATCATTCTCTTTATCGTTGGCACTTCGCTCTTGTTTCCAGAATCTATATTTGCACTCGCAGCAGGTGCAATCTTTGGAGTTTGGTGGGGTTTACTTTGGATGACCATTGCAGGCGTACTTGCTTCCTTTGTTATGTTCTACATTGGTCGACATGTTTTTAGAAGACCAGTCGAGTCAATACTTATGAAACATCCAAAACTGAAAGCTTTCGACGAAGCTGCCTCAAGTTTTAAAATCATTGCACTTCTTCGGCTTTCACCTTTCAATTACACCGCCCTCTGTTACTTAGTCTCGGTCAGTAAAGCAAGATTTTCTTCGTATGCATTCGCATCAATTGCAATGATTCCGGGTTTCCTCTCTACGACATATATAGGATACGCTGCAAAACATGCCGCTGATTTAGCTGCACAATACAAAAAAACTCACTCACTACCACTAGGAGATTCTGTCGTGCATGAAATCACCGTTTACGGGGGGCTGGTAATCGCAGTATCTGTAAGCATTGTGGTTGCAAAAATTGCACTAACAACAGTTAAAAACTATAACTTGCACGAAAACCCCAAATCACCGAATCACTAATCGAATCATCTTCATAGTATTGAATGACAGGTCCAAGATACAATGACGAATCGACTTGCCATTTTGTCCTGAAAAACCACTCACCAACAGTTTGGTCACCTCCGGTTGATAATTCTGCATATTGATATGCAAAACCTGTATTCGAGTTTTTAATTCCGAAGGGTTCTTCAATTTCGAAAACACAAGACAAACTAAAGTCTGAAATCGTGACCGCACTATCACCCCATCCAATCCGTCCAAAAACAGTTACAACATCGGAAATTTCTTGATCCATGTTGAAAAGACCTCCCCATCCATCGATATTTCCCCCACCATTTGGATTTGAAATACCGTTGTTCCAGAGCATAAATCGATAATGTCCTTCACGCTCATCATCTTGAATGATTGGCTTCGCTGTCAAATCGAGTTCTGCCGAAGTAAACAAGTGCTCCCAAGATGTACCTCCAAAACCGCTTGTTAAAACCCCTCTTGGCTCTGAGTTCGCAGTTCCAAGACGAATCACTGTGTTCTCATTGGCATCCCATTCCAAGTTAACTCCAAAACCATGTCCGGGCATTGGAACTGTAATAGATTGCGTAAAGTTCTCCATCATGAAATTACTTACGGCATCATTCGCAATGGCGTTCTTATCGAAATAAGTTGCGACGTGCAATTTGCCAACTCGAAGTCGAAAATCGTGATCTCCAAACGATTGTTGCCAGTAGACATCCGTGAGGGCAAGTGACTCGGAAGTCAAAATATTATTCATTGCCATCGGATTTCCAACACTACTTGCCAGAGGTGGTTCAAACGGAGTTCCTCCTGCGAAGTTACCTTGAATTTGGTAAATGACTTGCCCTAGACCGTCGTCATTGTTCCAAGCAGTCCATTCGCCCGCGATATCGACATAACCAACAGCTCTTGCATGTGGGGCGCCATCAAGTACTCTTGTGGCATGTTGGTATGTCCAAGTAACTAGTGGTTCAAATGTGAGGTGAGTTCGATGGTCATGTCCCACCCGCCGAATATGGAAGGCATGGTCATCAACGGGCTGAGCGAATAGATTCGATGAAATAATACAAATGACAAGTAATCTCATAATGTGTAATGATACAATTCTTTGACCAATTATGACAACACCAAAAATTCTCGCATTCGCAGGTAGCACCCGCAAAGATTCTTTCAATAAACGACTCGCAAAAGTGGCAACGCGAAGCGCTGAGCAATTAGGTGCAGAGGTTACATTTATAGACCTGCAAGAGTACCCAATGCCACTCTACTGCGAAGATAATTTCAGTACAGAAGGAATGCCTGAAGCGGCAATTGCATTCAAAGATAAAATGAAAAACCACAATGGTTTTTTAATTGCAAGCCCTGAATACAACGGTTCTTTAACAGGCACTCTAAAGAACGCCATCGATTGGGCGACAATCCGGCATGTTGACGAGGAGCGTATGGTATGTTTCAATGGCAAAATTGCTGGTCTTGCGTGCGCAGCTCCAGGCATGGGGGGAAGTCGTGGTCTTCATCATCTTCGGCAAGTTTTATCTAGTCTTGGCACATTCGTATTGCCTAAGCATGTTGTCGTGACAAATTGCCACGCCCACCTTCAAGGGAATACCACTATTGAGGATGAGAAAATCCAACATCAAATTAGTGATTTAGCATCGGAGTTAGTGCGGGTTATTTGCGGTTTACATAATTAAATATTGACCTGCTGTGTTGTTTCAGTAGACTGAAGACATGAAATCACTATGCACATTATCCATATTGAGTACTTTTTTTTTCGCTTCTCAAATCTATAGCCAGACCATTTTTCCTAGCACATCACCGTTGTACGAATTTTTCTTGCAAAGAGACATTCTCATTAATGCTGATCTATGGGAAAAAGAACCAAAAATCATCGGCGCTGGGCTTGGGTTTACAAAAATTCTTGGTATCCCCGGATTAAACTCGCCGTATGGTGAGTTCATTTGCCGTTTGTTTGGTGGAACGTGGAACACAGTTGAAGGAGACAACATTCCTCTCCGTGCACGCACCTCTGCAGCCACAATTGTTGGCATAAGAATTGGATATGGGCCATGGGTTATTGGTCAAGGAGGATTTCCAGTTGAGTTTTCTTGGCCTGTGCAACCAAGCACTGTTCGTCCTGAAAATTTTAGAGTAACATTAAATGATGGCTCTGAAGTGACACCTACTGGCGCTTCTATTTTCCCGAACTTTGAATACAACGAACGCAGTACAGTTGTCCTTGTTGGAGATTTCGGAAACCGTCTGAACCCTTCTGAAAATAGCGGGGCCTTATACCCTGTTAAATTAGACATAGTAGAGAGCGACATTCCGCTTACTCTTATTGGTCTAAGGGGTGTTAAAAAAATTGCTACTGGTTTTTCATTTGGCGACGGTGAAACACCGATGACTGCGTACAACACGGGTTCTGGTCCAGTTTTATGCGCAGCAAAAATTAGCAAAATGCAAACGGCCGGCGACAATGGTCCGCTTCCGTTTCGTGGCGCGTTGCCTAATGATGGCGTAGCGCTTTATGGAGAAGATGCGCAATACCGTTTGCGTGTATTAACAACTGGCGGTTTTTCACCTGACGGTGTTGCATCTGTCTTGCCAACTGATTTTGAACGGTTCTTTCGCATTCGCTGCGAGGCACCCGATGGAACAGTGATTTGGGTTACCCAAGCAAACGAAGTGTACGAGTACATGGGTAAAACACTTGAAGTGCTTGGACTTGCTGAACTTGGAAAAATAGAAAGTGACGATCCATACACACTTGCATACATGGAAGATCATGATAATCAGATTGATATTATTTTGAAGGGTGATGTTGAGGCGATGCACTGCATTACGCATGTTCATATCCCAGCTTCAGGCAATTACTCTCCATTTTACAACCCTGGCGGTCCTGGAAACAGCCCAACACCCGGAACGTTTTACACCAATCCTGGTCCTGAATTTCTTCAACCCGTTTTTGACGCAATCGATAATCCGTATACTGTCACTTGGTTTGAGAGAAGCAACAATTAATTTTTTGCTACCATGCCTATCATGGTTACATTCATTGCAATAACGATTGGTTCAGCGATTGTTCTTCATTCGATTCTGTTTATAGTCACGAAGCTATTCGGCAAGGGTGGGGACGGAACTCTTGGTGATATTCGCACCGCAATTGGGTCATCTCTACCCACACCACTCGGGGTTGCGATTTGGGTAATCGCTATCACTCTTGTTTCGCAAAAACTTGTTGAGCATTACGAGTTAAACGAATTACTCCAATTTGAATCTGGTGAAGATGTCGTGAATACCGACGGAGTGCTGTCGATGATCCGCACAGGGTTGTTGGTTCTTATTGCTACTTGGTTTGTTGCTCGTGGAATTCGAGCTTTTGCGAAGATTCTAAATAACTGGCATCATAATAAAGAAAGTATCGAACTCGACACAACTGCTATTCAAGCACTTGCGAGTGTGGGTGTTGTTCTTGTTTGGGTTGTCGGATTTATCGTGATGCTGCAATCTCTGGGATTGAATATGAGCGCAGTCATCACGATTGGTGGCATCGGTGGTGCTGGTGTTGCGTTTGCCTCTAAAGATGTTGTAGCGAATTTCTTTGGTGGAATTGTTGTCATGCTTAACCGCCCTTTTAAAGTTGGCGACACCATCGTTTCAGGAAAAATTGAAGGCAAAGTCGAACGAATCGGTTTATACGCAACGTACCTCATCACCGAAGATGGCAATACGCTCTACGTTCCCAACTCAATTTTCAACGCAAGTGAAATCTTAACCAAAAATAAGTGACTGTCACCAAGTGGTGACTGTCACTTATTGGGGACACCCATGGGATAGTGACTGTCACTAAGTAGTGACTGTCACTGAAAATGGAGTTTTTTCGTGGTGTGGATAATTTTCGCAACAATTAACATTGTCAGGTAATTCTAATTGCTTTGAAAAACAGTGTATTAAGAGTATATGCCTAGAACTGCAAGAATAGTTGTTTCGGACATACCTGCTCATATCACTCAAAGGGGCAATAATAAACTTGCTGTTTTCTTAGAAAATGAAGACAAGTGGGTATTTATGAAATTAGTCGAAAAATATGCAAAAAAATATAAGACTCCTATTCATAGTTATTGCCTTATGGATAACCATTATCACATTGCTTGTACACCACCAAAATTGGACTCTCTAGCAAAAATGTACGGACAACTCAATTGGGGATACGCAACGTATCACAACAAGAAATACGGCAAGTGTGGACATCTTTGGCAAGAGAGATTCAGAAGCAGCCAAATGACAGGTCTTCACTTTGTACGTGCAATGAGGTACATTGAAATGAACCCAGTTTCAGCTAAAATAGTCGAATCACCACTTGACTGGAACTGGTCTTCGGCTCGGATAACTTGTGAATCCCCTGAGTATTATCCCTTATGGTTCAAACTCCCCGACTGGTGGCATTCTTACTTTTCCACTGAAAAGTGGCTCAAATATCTGCTTAAATATGAAGAGTGACAGTCACTTGGGGACACCCATGGGCTAGTGACTGTCACCAAGTTGTGCTTGGGGACACCCATGGGTTGGTGACTGTCACCAAGTGGTGACTGTCACTTCAACAACTCTTGGAGGTAGCGTGGGCGTTTGAGGACTTCAAGCACAACTTCGCAATCGGCAAGGGCACGGTGGGCTTCATCGTGTGCAATGCCAAAGTAATCACGGAGCGTTCCGAGCCGCCTGTTTTCAAGACCGTGTTTTTTCCATGGAATACCAAAACAACTGCACTTCCATGGGCGATCGATACTCATCGGAACGAGATGCTCTAGAAAACCTCGGTCGAAACTTGAGTTATGGGCAACTACAAATTCGGCCCTACCGAATATCGATTCCATTTTCGTGTAATCAAGAGTCTTGCCAATAACCATTTCATTTGTAATACCGTGAATTCGCGTCACAGAATAAGGAATCGGGTCGGTTGGCTCACGCAGGGATTGATATGTTTCAATCACTTCGACTTCATCATGATTCACTACATTGAATCTAAACAAGATTATCCCAATCTCTACAACCTCATCGCCATTTCGAGGGCTCATACCAGTGGTCTCGACATCGACAATCGCACCCATCTTGATATCCTGAAGAATCGAAGTTCGCATCTCTATATGATGATAGTAGCACGATAAAGTCGTATCATGTTCAGTATGGCAACACTAGAAACTATTGTAAACGGGCTGAAATTCAAAAATCCATTTGTCATCGGTTCTGGCCCACCCGGAACGAATGCGAATGTGATTCGCAAGGCGTTTGATGAGGGCTGGGGTGGAGTCGTCGCGAAAACGATTAGTATGGATGCTTCCAAGGTCACGAACGTTGCTCCCCGCTATGCACGCATGCGAGCAACTGGATCAAAAGAAGTATTCGGTTGGGAAAATATTGAACTCATTAGCGACCGCCCATTTGAAACTTGGCTTGAAGAATTCGACTCGGTAAAACAATCTCACCCAGACGACATTCTTATCGCTTCAGTCATGGAAGAGTACAACAGAGAACGATGGATTGAAATGATTGAGCGTTGTCAAGAAGTCGGCATAGATGCATTTGAACTTAATTTTTCATGCCCGCATGGTTTACCCGAACGAAAGATGGGCGCTGCGATGGGTGAAAACCCAGACATCGTTGGCGAAGTAACCGGATGGGTCATGGAAGCAGCAACAATTCCTGTGTGGGCGAAAATGACACCAAACATTACGCATATCGCTGATCCTGGCAAATGTGCACTTGAATCTGGAGCTGACGGCCTTGCTGCGATTAACACAATTTTAAGTGTTATGAGTGTTGATTTAGAAACACTACGACCTCAGCCAACTGTAGAAGGGTATAGCGTTCCGGGCGGTTACTCTTGCAAAGCAGTTCGCCCAATTGCTCTGCGCATGGTGATGGAACTTGCTCGCATGATGGAAGATGGATTCCAAGACCGAACTATTTCGGGTATTGGCGGAATCGAATCTGGTGAAGATGCGGCGCAATTTATTTTACTCGGCGCGAGTACCGTGCAAGTTTGTACTGGTGTCATGATTCACGGATATGGAATGGTCAAAGAGATGAGCGAAAGTTTGCTTGCGTTTATGGAGAGGCATGATTTTGGAACGATTAATGATTTCAGAGGTGCATCAATCCCTTACTTCAGTACACACGCTGATTTAGTTAACCGCCAAGCAAAAGCAAAGGCAAAAGCCAAAGCGCGTCGCGAAGGCATGATCGAAAAAGATGCTCAGTGGTCCGGTGATGATTTTGTTGAACAGTCGGACAAGTTAGTCTCCAACGACTAACGCGGGATATACTCACCTGCACCGGATTCACCTACAAACTCGCCTTGCTTGGCTACGACTTTTCCACGAAGTAACACAACATCGCTACGACCCTTTCGCTGCATACCCTCAAAGCCAGAATAATCTATTTTCGACAAGCCATCATCGTGTGTAAAAATGTCAACATAATCTGGGTCGTACACAACGATGTCAGCATCACCGCCAACTGCAATAGCGCCTTTGCGAGGAAACATCGCAAATTGTTTTGCAGCATTTGTACTGCAAACATCAACGAATGTTCTCCAGTCAATTTTACCCGTACACACCCCATAGGTATGCACTAAATCAACTCGCTCTTGGATAGACGGAATGCCATTCGGTATGAGGGTAAAGTTTTCTTTCCCCATATCCTTTTGACCATGAAAATTAAATGGAGCATGGTCGGTCCCGACTGTGAGAATTTCGCCATT
This sequence comes from uncultured Isosphaeraceae bacterium, assembly GCA_964602215.1. GTDB lineage: Bacteria > Planctomycetota > Phycisphaerae > Phycisphaerales > SM1A02. The sequence goes on from CAZRPZ010000069.1 coordinate 13,451, forward strand.
TGCCAAACCGTTCCAGAGTGCTTCATGTTCTTCAGCATCTCGTAATGGTGGCGACATCACATATTTCGCACCCTCAAAATCAGGTCGCTCTGCGTACGTCTTATCGAGCGTAAGGTGCGGCACGACTGCCTCTACTGTTACATCAACATCCCTAGACTTCGCTTCCATTGCTCGATGAACCGCTTCCCCGCAAGACGTATGCACAACATACACAGTCGCACCTGTTCGCTCTGCAAATTCGCAGAAATGTTGTACACCTCCTGCTTCAACTTCTCGCGGCCTAGAAGGCTCATGCCATTCTGGACCTGTTTTACCCTCTGTAATTAGTTGTTTCTGCATTTGGTCAATTTGCTCAGCGTTTTCGCAATGGGCTGTTAATGTTACGCCGAGTTCTTTGCACATCTGCATGAGTTCAAGAAGGTTTTCATCTGAAATGTCAAGTGCACCTTTGTAAGCCAAGAATACTTTGAAAGATTGCACGCCTTCATTTGCAACCAACCACCGGAGTTGAGTTTTCGCGATCTCGTCAAATCGGACGACTGCAACGTGAAACGTGTAATCGCAACAACTCCCCTCTTGAGCAAGTTCCTTCCATTCCGCAAATGCATTCGCTGGTTCATCTTCGGGTCCTGGGCAAATCATTTCGATTATCGTTGTTGTGCCCCCAACCAACGCTGCCTTCGTTGCAGATTCATGGTCATCGATTGCGTTCGTTCCCATAAACGGGAGATGGATATGAACATGAGGGTCGATGAATCCTGGAAACACATATTTTCCTGTTGCATCGATAATCAATTTCCCTTCAAGCCCACCACCCTCTTTAATTTCAGCGATCTTTTCACCAGTGATACCAACATCACCTACAAATGATCTGTCTGGTGCAAAAATCAGCCCGCCACAAATCACTTTGTCGAACATCACGCCGTTTCCTTTGCAAAAACT
>CAZRPZ010000070.1:0-22300 GCA_964602215.1 uncultured Isosphaeraceae bacterium
GCCCTCAAAATGCGAATAGATCACTCTTGAATTCGTGCGAACCCCCGAAATATCTTGCGGAATCTGTAATGGGTTAGCCCCGCCAGTTGCGTCGATTAAAAAATCGGCTGTGCAGGAAAAGTTTTCGCCGGTGAGTTTCCATCCACTTTCTTGCTCAAGTTCGACGTTGGTGTTATCAAAGTATGGAATGCCTGTTTCCTTTACTTCACCCACCAAAAAAGCATCAAGGTCAGCGCGGTACCACTGGGTATCACAGTCATAATCGTTTGGGCTTGCTGCTACGAGTAACTCGTTTTCAATGTTTGGGTGGTGAACATAGGTAAACCCGCGTTTTGGTCCACAATCTAGTTCTGGGTAGGTATCCTTCCAAGTCCCATACCGAGCAAGTGGTTTTAGACGGGGTAAGTGATAGGCATCAGCAATCTTTGCAAGGGCGATGTTTGCCTGAGGAGTAGATGATTCACCGATAGCAAAGCGAGGGTGACTCCCTTTTTCAATCAATATAGGGTTCATTCCCATCTGCTTTGCAATGAGCGCCGTAATAGAACCGCCAAGTCCAGAGCCAAGAATTGCAAGGTCATGCTTCATCCCAAGTGTCTCCAAAAACGCGCCCCTTCTTTTTGGCTCGGCCATACGCAACAACCTCTTCAAGTGACCCCCGAAGTGGTGGTTCGAAATCAGTCATGCCAACCTTATTTCTTGTTGGAATTACCGTGCAACACTCAACGCCAACTCGCTGCGCGAAGTCAATCGATTCTTTTGCCCAGTAGATTCCCTCTTCTTCCGTTTGCCATGGCGTTCGAAGCAAAATAAAAGCGCGTACAAAAATGTCGTGTTCAAGCAACGCAGTTGTTGCTCCCTCAAAATCATCAAGCGACATGTTTTTGTTAAGTCGAGGCAGTACGTTTGGATCAGCAGTTTCTAAACCCATAGCAACTTCAAGTTGGGGTTGTAAATACTCTGCAAATTCAAAGCATGGAGTGCCGATAAATTTCGGATGCGCCTCGACAATGAGTGTTTTATACCCCCGCCCCCGAAGTTCGTCGGCAATGTCAAAGGTGTCCTGTTTTGGAATGGATTGCCTGTCGAAAAAACTTCCAGCGTTATAAATTTTTATATGTTTCGCTTCAGGAAGTTGATCTAGGGCGTTCTTCACTTGAGTTGCAATTGCACCTTGGTCGACCCTGTAATCAAGTGTGTTTTTCCATAAGTCACACATGACACATTTGAATGGACATTCTTTATTTGTTGTCAAGACCACATTGTGGTTTTCAACTTGCCCATCCCGCGTTAACTCTGGTTCAGAGAACATCCCATACGGTTTCGAAGGGTCAAGTTTGTTTTTAACAGTCAAATGCATGGTGGAATGCTTTGCGGTAGGGGGAAGGCGCATTTCCGAATGCGCGCTCTTTCGCGGCTCCATCTTGGAAGCGGCGTTTTTCAAAGAGAGGCATGTGCATGCCAGTAATTACCTCAATGCCTTTTGAGACAATTTTACCTTTGAGAGCATAGAGTTTTTCATGGTCCCACTCTGTGAGTTCTATAAACGGGATTCCTTCTGCGACTTCGATGACGTTTGGAAGCATAAACGGGCTAAACCCTCGGAAGTTATATTTTTTCATAGGCGCATACCCGCGAGTACATGCTCGGCTCAAACCACCGCTAAAGGTGAGTGAGTGTTTGATGGCATCGACACCCCAACCCTCTTGGTAGAGCATTTGATTACTAAGCACGCTTTTAATGGTGAGCTCGGGGTTCTCTTCTATTGGGTAATCCTTTAAGTTTTCATCACCGCCATCTCCATCAATGAGATAGATAAAGTCTGGATATTGTTCTCGGATACCGCGACAGAGTGCAAGGGTCATCGCGCCTGCTTGTATGTCAAGCGGTTTGTAGTCTTCTATTGTTTTGACCGCATCTTCTAAGTTTACCCAACTCAAAGGGGCTTCTATTACCTCATGATAAAGTTCCAAGTCGAGCGAAGTTAAGAATTCGTGGGCTTGTTTCGAGTCTTCACCTTCACCATCAATGGATAGGGTAAATGCTTTGAGCCGAGCCAAGTTCATACCACGGGATTTCATGACATGGTGGGTTGCAAGGAAAACTGCGCCGGAATCTATACCGCCAGAGAACATGACGCCGATTGGTTCGTGTTTAGGAATTGTGTCGAGCCAATTTGAAATTGAGTTTGTTAATTCCGTGATGTACTGTTCTGCGTAATTTTCTTCTGTAGTGTTTCGCGATGGATCAAAGAATCTCGTGCTCACGGGGTTTGGATCTGGACATCCAACGAGTGCAATTTCTGTTAGATGGTGCGCTGGTACCATTCGTGTGTAGGAAGGGTGGAATTGATCACCAAATCCTTGTGATTCTAACCAATCTTTGATTTGATCAATACGCTCTGCAAGAAGCAACGCAGGACCCTCCACTTTTTTTACGATAAAGTATCGCATGGGCAACTGTAACGATCGCGCCATTCGAACAATGTGGTTATGCCTTGCCATAATGGCGAAGTGTCCATCGATTTCACGAATTGCATCAACATCACCTGAAGCAACACGCTCTATTGCTTCGTGGAGGGGCATATTGAAAATCATGTTCCTGTCGTGATTTGTCAGGTCAATGACCTCATTAATCATGTCAGGGTAGTGGGGTTGTAAACTTGCTAATTCTTGTCGTGTTCGTTGCATAAAGGAATCATACAGAGTTGGGTGTTTATGATGAACAATAGAAGGTGAGTTGAATCGTCGATTTTTCATGAGAATCGCCGATAATTTGATATTTGGATTCAACGAGAATGTTTGGTGGAAAGTTTTCCACCATGTATCCACCAAATTGAAAGCGACTTGCAAAATACTTCACTGCGCGAGATAACACACATAAGCAATACGCTTGGTTGACATCATGTTCGTCAACAACGCTCTTTGAAAATTTGGTGATACACATATCAGACAGCAATACGTGTGTGGAACGAAAGTGACACGTGTGAATTGCTCGCCAACCCCACCATCTGCAGATGGGAAGTGGGATTCCTACTCCCCCGTCTCTTGGGTGTGGGTCATAGACCCAGATTTGGAAGATGGGAATAGAGAAGGAATGTGGAAGTGCTGTGTGAAAGCATGGCATGACCTTATTTTGGCGATTTCAAGCTTGGCGGAGATGGTTAATCGTGAAAGCGATTCGGCATGTACGTCCAAGAGTCTGAGGGCTGGGTGTCCACGCAAATCGTTGAAAGACGGTTTGAGTGGATGACCTAGCGACCCGCCCACGCAACCAAGTGAAGCACGAGGGATGTTTCGACATCGGAACGGAACGAAACCTGTATAGGTTTGCTCTTGACAAGACTTGCCAAGTTTGCGCGGTGGCCGGTTCCAACGAAAGATGGTGGCTTGTAACTGTGACGGCAGGCAAGTGAATCCGACACAATCTAAAACGTTGAAACCAGCTCGGAAGGATAGGAGTTACGAAGAAGAAAGCACGGCGAGTGAGCCGAGCGAACAAGTGACGGTCTATTCGGGAGAAGGTAAAACTAATCCATGAAATACTGATATGCCCAAAGTGCACAGGGTAAGGTGGGGTCGCCCACTGAGATCACCAACAAAGAGAGTGGCGGAGCCGAAAGGTACCGCTTGACGGACAGTCAACAAGCAAATGCTTGGGCAACGCAACGAAAGTTGCGTTGTCTTTTTTATTGGTGTTCTTTACTCCAAGACACAATTGTTTGAATATCTTCAGATAGCAACTCTGCTTCTGGGTGGAGGGGAACATAAAACCAAAGAGGCATTTCGCCTTCTTCAACTTCTTCTCCGCACTCTTTGATTTTGTGATTTCTACGTCGTTCGTTATATGTATCCCACTCGGAAAAATTTAAATGTTTTCGTGCATCATGCACATCATTTGCAACAAGCCACGAAACCGGTGCCACATAGGAATACCACGGCCATTTAGTTTCGTTGGAGTGGCAGTCGAAACATGATCTGCGTAGAATTGCCATCACTTGCTCTGACGCTTCGATGGTACCTGTGACAGGTGGATTTGTTCGATCGACTTGAACGAATTGGAATAGGATGAAGATAACAACGAGAATCCAAAAAAATTGCAAGACTTTCTTTTTCATTAAAGAGAGTTTACCAGAAGTTATCTAACTATTTTTTTTGAATAAAAAAACAAATACTGGGAGATAGTTTTGGCGGAAGAAATCGGTGCATTATTAGTAGAAATCGGTACAAGATGGCAGAGCCGAAATAATACGCTGGGTCTCCACAGTGATAATACCATTGCACATTACATCCAGAAAAATGCTTGCGAACATCACGCGGGGAATTTAAATGATAGACCGTAGGAAAAACATCCTCTTTTTCACGTTTTGGTTGGGCTTTTGAAAGGAACTTTTTATGTAATGAGTTTGGAATAACCCTTGAAGCGAGTGCAACATATCCCCATTTGTTTGGTGTTCGAGAACAAATCCATCCACCCTGTTTTGTAATGCGAACAAGTTCTTTTGAGATTTCACTTGGATAGTCCAGATGCTCAAACACAAAATCAACAACAATTACATCGAATGTATTGTCTTCAAAAGGCAATGATTCTCCAAGTTTCAAGACAACTTGGTGGTCGCTACATGGATGTGTGTTCACAATCTCATCAATATCAGCAGCCCACACTTCTGCATTGGAAGTTCGCAAATCATGCAGCCAATCTCGCGTAGAAGAAGTCTGATTGTGATGATATGCACCTCGTCCAGCCCCAAAATCGAGCACTTTCGCTTGCCCTTTTACTTTTCGAATGATTGCACGAACGAAATTAAAAAACAACACAGTTCCATCGTGTTTTGTAAATGAATCAACATTATATTCAGAATGTATTTTTCCTATGTTCATCTACACATTAAACAGGAAGTTCACGACATCGCCATCTTGCATGACGTAATTTTTGCCTTCACTTCGCAATTTCCCTGCCTCTTTGATTGCTTTTTCATTCCCAAGTGAAAATAAATCATCAACGTGGTAACACTCTGCTCGAATAAACCCACGCTCGATGTCACTGTGTATGGCCCCAGCTGCTTGTGGAGCAGGGGCATCCGTAGGAATCGGCCACGCACGCACTTCTTTTTCGCCTGCAGTGTAAAACGTGCTTAAACCAAGCAGAGAATTCAATGACCGTGCGAGTGGTCCAACAGCCGGCTCAATAAGCCCCATGGATTCAAGCATCTCTGTTTGGTCGTCTTCATCAAGTTCTGAGATTTCAGATTCAAGAGTTGCACATACAACAACACTTTCTCCACCATGTTCTTTTGCGTAGGTTGCTACATACTCCGCAGTATTTGAATCTCCATTCACCTCATCTTCCGAAACATTTGCAACATAGAGCATTGGCTTTGCGGTCATAATGCCGTAGCTTTTGAGTACTGTTTTGTCGTTTTCATCCCACTCACCATCACGGGCGGGCTTTTCTTCTTCAAGAAGTGCATTTACCCGTGTTAGCACATTGACGCGATGTTGTGCCTCTGTATCGCCATGTTTTGCAGTGCGGTTTGCTTTCTCAACTGCACCCTCAACAACAACCATGTCGGCAACAATCAATTCACTATCCATGGCAGAGATGTCATTTTCAACGTTTGCATCGTCAAAACACTTCACCACATGGCAAAGTGCATCGACATTACGGATATGTGCAAGAACAGCGTTCAGGTTGGAGCCACCGGTAGGGACTCCCGGCAGATCAACAACTTGAAGGGTGGCTTGAATTACTTTTTTCGCTTCGATAATTGCATTAATACTGTGTAGCCGAGGGTCTGGAATTGGTGCAATCCCCATATTCGGCTTCATTCCCCCAGACTGCACAACGACAGTATGCCCCGTTAGAGCAGTAAATAGCGTTGTTTTGCCAACGCCCTGCAATCCAATAAGTCCACATTCCATGCTTGAATTGTACCAGAGCCAAGGTGTCTGACACCTGGTGTCAGACACCTGGTGTCAGACACCAATGTATATTGCCCCATAATGTTTATTGCATTAAGTATGGTGTTACTGGTTGGCGGGGCGGATTTTCAAAAGCAACTTGAAATTGCTGGAGACAACCGTTTAGAGATTGAGATGGCGATTCGAGAGGTTCCCGAAGAGCAAGAGGCAGGAATGGAGTGGCTACTTACACATATGCCCGAAGAGGATTTGAAAACTCTTACGGGTGAATTCTTATTGTCAAACTGTGCGATTGCGTACGAAGCATGGGAGCAAGCACCTTGGAAAACGCAAATCACCGAAGAACTATTTTTTGATTACATCTTGCCATACGCCAGTATCAATGAAAGACGAGATGATTGGAGGGGAGATTTTCGTACTCGGTTTACCGGTATCGTGAAAAATGCAAAAACGCCTACGGAAGCCACAGTATTACTAAATCAAAACATTTTTGATATGGTTGATGTGCATTATTCAACAAAAAGACCAAAGGCCGACCAGTCCCCTTATGAAAGTATCGATGCTGGTATGGCTTCTTGTACTGGACTTAGTATTTTGCTCATTGATGCTTGTCGTAGTGTTGGTGTTCCTGCGCGGTTTACAGGAACGCCTCTTTGGTATAACGACTCAGGAAACCATAACTGGGTTGAGTTTTGGGATGAGGGTTGGCATTACACGGGCGGCGCAGAGCCAACAGGAGATAAAGTAGACGAAGCATGGTTCGACGGTTCTGCAGCAAAGGCAACCAAAGGTGACCCAAAACATGCAATTTTTGCAGTAACGTGGGTGCAGAACAATCAACATTTCCCACTCGTTTGGCTACCTGACGTCAAAACGTATGGGGCAATTGACGTTACGGATAGGTACACGAAAAAGGAAGAAACGGAACTCGTTCCGATTCGAGTCCGTTCGGTGGATAGCGAAGGAAACAGAAACATTGCGCACGCAGTCGTTGCAGATGGTGAAAACAAACTCATCCTTGAAGGAACAACCAAAGACGAAAACGCAGATGCAAATGACCATCTTACATTTATGTTGCCAAAGGGCGAGAAGTTTACGATTTTCACAAATTATGATGCGCACACTTTTGTTGCTGAAGAAGAAATCATTGTTGACATTTCGACTGATGTTATGACTAAGGAAGGTGCAGAGTTCGTTGCAAAGCGGTTGTGGAGAGAACGATTAGACCAGTTAAAAAGCGAACGTGCAACAGAAATGGAAACCCGTGAAATTATATACGGCGATAAAACAATGCCATTTTGGTACACCACGTACGGCGAAGCGCCCTTTGGTGAGAGGTCACTTTGGATTTCAATGCATGGTGGAGGTGGCGCCACTGAAAAAGTGAATACACAACAGTGGGAAAACCAAAAACGATTGTACGAACTTGAAGAAGGTGTATACGTTGTTCCACGTGCCCCGACAGATACATGGAACCTTTGGCACCAATCGCACATTGATCCGATGTTTGAGCGGCTCATCGAAAACATGATTGTCTTTGAAGGCGTGCATCCAAACAAGGTATACATCATCGGGTATAGCGCAGGGGGTGATGGTGTATTTCAACTTGCTCCAAGAATGGCTGACCGACTTGCAGGGGCTGGAATGATGGCAGGGCATCCGAACGAAACAAAGCCCGATGGTCTGCGGAATGTTGCGTTTGCACTACACATGGGCGAAGAAGACGGCGCATACGATCGAAATAAAAAAGCAGTTGAGTGGAAGTATGCCCTTGAAGATTTACGCAGTCTTGACAAGGAAGGGTATCAACATCAAATAATGATTCATGAGGGCAAAGGACACTGGATGGATAAACAAGAGGCGATGGCATTGCCATGGCTTGCAGAGCATGAACGAAACCCATTCCCGAAAAGAGTTGTATGGGTTCAAGACGATGTATTACATGACCAAATGTATTGGCTAAGCGTTCGTAAACCAAAAGAGCGAACAAAAATAACTGCATCTTTAGAAGGGCAAACAATTACAATCCACGAATCAGATGTTTCAGAAATCACCTTATATCTGAATGATGAACTAGTAGATTTAGATAAACCAGTACACGTACAATATAAGGGCAAAGAAGTTGTAACCGATTATTCAGTCCCACGATCGACGAAGGCAATTCAAGAAACATTGCGGGATTCAACCGATTGGTACAGTGCAGTAATGACTGTAGACTTACCTGAATGACTTCTTTTTGTAAGTTAAAACCCGCTGCATCGAGTAAAACCCAATTGTTAATCGCTGCAATGCTGTGGTCTCTAGTCGGTTTTGTCTTGCTAGGTTTTGGTTTGAAATGGCTATTTGCCTCCGAGTCTGATTGGATTTGGGTTTTATTACTCGCGACAATTCTTGTTGGTGCTGCAAAAGGTTTGTTTATTCTGAGAAAATCGGCGAACCGTTCAATTGCGAGAATTCAAAAACGGGGTGATGGCACTTGTATTTTTGGTGTTTTTTCAATTTGGTCGTGGGTGCTTATTGGAATCATGATGACAGGCGGTTCATACCTTCGTACTAGCGGGTTAGCTGATGAATTTCTTGGCACACTGTATGCTGCAATAGGTGGCGCACTTATTATGGGTTCGATATATTCTTGGAAAGCGTACCTATCTAAGACTACTCAAGTTCGCTAAGTTCAAGTTCAAGAGCATCGATTGCTTGTTGAATCGCTTGAAGCGTTGCAGCATAGTAATGTTCAGTGTGATAGAAATATTTTGCAACCTCTTCGTCGATGATGTGCACTTGATTGAGGTCTGTGTCAGGAACAAGAACATATTGCCCAACATGGAATTGGTTGAGTGAAAGTGCTTCCGAACCATTGTTTAGGTTAACTAAATCTTTAATGGCAACAGCGCGCCGCAAACGGAGTAAATCTTTTGCACTATGAATCACGATTGCTTTTCGTTTTGCTCCTGATGGTGCATCTTGATTCAACGATAATAAAATATTTCGCCATTCTTCTTCAGTAGTACATGAAACAATTTGAACGTGAGGAACAGCTGTTCCTTCTTCAAAAGTAATAGCAAGTGCTTTATTTTGCCCCTCTTCAAAGAATTGGTTTGGGTCTGCATTACCAGCGATTCTAGCGAATGTTTTTTCGATAAATTCAATACCCATGCCATCTGCCCGTTCAGTTCGGAAGAAAGCAAGTCGGTCAGCAGGAATCGCATCAGCAAGACGCAGCCGTTTGATAATTTCATAGACCATTCGAGTGACTAAGATTGATTCACCGGGGAAATGCCCATCAGCAAATTGTGCAAAAGCAGGATTGTTTCTATAGGTGTAATTTTGATCAATTGTATTTTGAGCGATTTGGCGATACAGTTGCAATGGCTCATTCTTATCGATAAACGTTAAATCGAAGACATCGTCCTTCCGAACTCGATATGAATCACGGAATAAGTCATTCCCAACACTGTCGAACATTGGGTCATCTTTAGGCATCGCACTGAGTAGACGGTCGTTCTCAGGTAATACATGCGGCGTTAAAACGATGATGACCTCAGTTCGCGTAGATGTAGTACGTTCAGATTGGAACAGTCCACCAACTAGTGGAAGATCAGCAAGCAAAGGCACCTTATCTAATACGGTGTGGTGTTCCTTGTTGACAAGTCCACCAATAATAAATGGGGTGTCATTTGGAATTCGTCCGTACGTTTGTACGCGACGGCTAGAAATCGTTGGTGCAGAAGCGAGTAGTAAATTATTCGCATCTCGAATCTCAAGGTCGTCACCCGGAACAGTTGAAGACACGATGGTATCAATAAGCATGCTCACCTCACTGCCATCTGCAGAAACCCTTGGTCGAATGTTCAGCATGATGCCAATGGGAAGATATTCAAAGTTAAAAGAAAGTGCATCCGCATTGGTAATACCAGTTGTACTTGTTGCAATTGGAATATCTTGTCCAACTCGTATTGTGGATTGGCGATTATTTAACGTTAATACGCTTGGTCGAGAGAGAATCTCAGCTTTGCCATTTCGAAGTAGGGCACGCAGTTCCATGCCCAATAGCCAATTACTAGCGTTGCTAAATGGTCGGCTTAAATCGACACCTTGAAGAAGTGTGTGTAACGTATCTGTATTGGCACTTGGATTGAGTTGTCCAGCACGAATGGATGTGATTCCGTTAGGAGTATTTGAAATATTCCAGTCAATACCTAGATCCTTCAACCCATCTTCGTTAATTTCTAACACCATGCCCTCAATGAATATCTGTCGTGCGGGTCGGTCAATATATGTACGAAGTAGTTGTTGTATTTCACTGAAATGCTCTGGATGAGCATCATCAAAGAACACAAGTAACTGAGTTGTTGGAGAGCCAACCAAATTTGCGCTTAGAGCCGTCGCAGTATTCGGCACCATTGTTAAACCAAAAGCACCTCCGGTCACAGTACCGCCGACTAGACCGGTTTCTTCACTTGTAGGATCTGGAATTAAAACAACATAAGGTAGTTGTGCCCATTCAACTTCTTTGGGTAATTCAGATGGAGTTGCGTACGTTGTTACACCAAAACCCTTTAATAATTCGATCGCAGTTATTGCGTCAATGTAACTTAGTTGTACAACCTCAGTTCCTAAATCTCCAATCATGAGCGAAGATCGTTTTGTAGCAAGCGATGCAATCGCATCCGCTACAAATTGAACTAAGGAATCAACATCACTATTCCGAACCATAGTGTTTCCATCTATTTGTAAACCCTCAGCCCAAATATGTGGTGGTTGTGAAGCGTACAACTTGTAACCAAGACGAATGATGTAGGTAGACCCACCAAATTTCTTTGCAATTGAAAGATGCTCTGTAATTCCATCGGGTGGTACTGGAAGGACGCCATCGAGGATATCGCTTGATTGAGAGTAGCCATTGTCGTTAAACTTCGTTGCTATCAAATCAATGAGTTCACCAATTTCGGTCGTGTTCATTGGCTCAAGTGCTACAAAAACATGATTCGACGATTCTGAATCTTGCTCTGGAATAAGATTGGCAATCTCCTCAGGAGTGATTATTTCTGGCTCAACTGGTTCAGGTACATCTTGGGCATAGGTCAATATTGATGGTTGACCAATTGCTTCGTCAATCGCAGAAGCTAAAGCATCAAGATCTACAACATCTTCAGAGTCGAAGGTGAGCCCAGTACTTTTTGGATGTTCCATCGAAAGTGCACTTCTTGTAGTGGTAGAGGAACAACCTATAGAAACGACCAGTGCCGTCAGTGCGAGGAAAAATGAGCCGAGTTTTGTGCTTTTAATCGTGGGGTGTTTCATAAGTGAATCGTCAGATAATTGATTGCTCGTAATAGTTTTATGGTCTAGTGTAACAACACGTTGAACGAGTTGAAGAATTGTAGGGTCATGAGTAACTATTATGACGGTTCTTCCCGCCATGTGGTTAAGAACGTCCTTAATTATTTGTTTTGCTGCAGTTGCTTCAATTGACGCTGTTATTTCATCGATTATCAATGTTTGTGGGTTTCGTACTAGCGCGCGTGCTAAATTAATCCGTTGTTTCTGACCGTGTGAAAGGTCAGCACCTTGATTACCGATGCGTGTGTCATATCCATTTGGCAATCGATCAATAATCTTATGCGCACCGGTTAATTTACATGATGTAATGATTTCATTTGTAGTTGCAGATGGGCGCGCATACAGGAGGTTATCTAAGATTGTTGAGTTAAACAAAAATGCATCTTGGAATGCGACACCAAACATGCCCCGGACATCTTGTAAACGCATGTCACGAATGTCATGTCCACCGATTGAAATTTCTCCTGAAGTTGGATCGTTAAATCTTGGTATTAAACTGACAAGGGTACTTTTGCCTCCGCCACTTGGTCCAGTGATTGCAATATGTTCACCAGCGTCAATACAAAGATTTATATTCTGAAGTACTTCGGTGTTTTCATCAAATACAAACGAAACACCATGAAATTCGATTGGTCCAACAAGATGAATTGTATGTGTTCTTGTTCGCATGTCATATACTATTTCGTCGCGGGGTTCGTCTAGCATGTCAAGGACACGGTCGACACTTGCAGATGCCCGTGAAAAATGACCTGTGCCACTGATTATCTCAAGTACAGCTGGGTACAACATTCGAACATACCAAAAGAACATGAGAAACATGCCAATTGACATGATGCCGGTGTACACTTCCCACGCCCCATAAGCCAAAAGCATGACGGTCCCAACACCAACAAGCAAATCAGCAATGACTTTTTGCGCAAATTGGAAACGTTTGGTTTTGATTTGAACATCACGCCCCGCACGAATTGTCTCCAAGAATGATTCCGATTCTCGTTTTTCTGCAGAAAATCCTTTTACTACTTGCGCTCCCATAAATGTTTCAACAAGGTTGCCGTGGGCTTCTGCAAGATGTTCTTGCGCTCTATGATGGCTGTCCTTGATTGGCGTAAAGAATCGTTTGTACGTCCAAAGGTGAAGTGGAAGAACAATTGTGCTCGCAAGGGCAAGTTTCCAATTAACAACATAAAGAATGATGAGAATAATTTGAAATTCGATTATGTATCGAAGAAGAGTAGGCAACTTGTCTTGGATAAACATTTGGATACGGAACGTGTCATCCATCACTCTCGAGCTTACCTTACCCGGTTGGTTTGCCTTGTAAAAACCAAGTCCAAGTTGTTGCATGTGGTCGAATAGGCGTTGTCGTAAATCGAAACAGACGTGCTCACTTACCCGCACGGAGAGCATCCTGCTGATAAAGAACAGCACATTACGTAAGACGTAAATTGCACAGAGCGACAAGAGAATAATAAACAAGAATTCCCATCCTCCGTTGTGAGCTGCAAGCGCTGGAAAAACATCATCGATAAGAAGCGCAAGAGCCCACGGTAGCACCATGTCCGCCAAGGCAAGAAAACCCACAAGAATGACAACCATTGTGATTTCCCCTCTCCATGGGCGAATCAACTGGCCAAAACTGCGGAGTCCTTTGCGTCCTGTATATCCTGACATTGTGGGCTATCGTATCAGGAGGGAGTAGATAATCCTATGGTTATTCGCCGCTTCCAGCCCTTAGGTCGTCATAATTTGGTTTTCCGCCAACCCAGACTTTGGTTGCATCAACGATAAAGTTGCCGTTTTCATTGATTTCGTGGACTTTGCCTTCAATAACGACATATTTTAAAACCTCAAGACCATTATCGCCCTCAATAGAAAATGGATATGCATCACCGTTTACATCCATAAATCTAATTGTGCCAAGTCCTGCCTTGTGTAACGCTTGATCTTCACAACAATAATCCTCTGGGGTATCGCAATGATCCTCCTCATCGCTCATGACTTCGCATGACCGAAGTGCAGGGTCTGCAACAATCATCAAGGAAAGGGACGGCACGAACGAAGCATTCTTTCTTCCACCGATTCGTGCAAGGAATGTAACGTTATCACCTTTCTTTGCAGTTTTCTTAACTTCAACAAGATCTTTTACGTTAGCAGGTCTTTCTGAAGTAAAGAAAGAGGTTGGCAATGATGTAGTATCTGTTGGTGTTTGGGTAGTATCGTCCGTGTTGCCACCGCAACCGACGAGTACAAGTGATAGTAGAGATGTAAGTGTTAGTAATAGTTTCATGTGAATTCCTTTATTCTGAAGCGCGTAGTGCTTCTGGGATAGGTAATCGTAAACAGCGTAGTGCAGGGGCAACTGCGCCGACGACTCCAAGCAACAAGCCTGAGCCAATGCCAAGTGCAATAATTCCTGCAGTCATTGAAAGTGTGAATGTCCCCATAGAAAAGCGAACGGTAAAACCATCGAGAACAAAGATCGCTATTGTGCATGCGAAGATTGCACCTACTGATGCAGCAAGCACAGATTCTTGCACAAGTGACCAAGCAATTGCGCCACGTTGGTAACCAAGTGTTTGCAGCGTACCTACTTCTCGAACGCGACTCGCAAATGCAGCGTATGTGGAATTAAATCCACCAAGCATTCCCCCAACAGCAATCATGATGCAAGTGATGACAACCATCATTTCAATTGGTTTGTAAAAGTTTGCAAGAGCAGAAAAATAATCATCTTCTGAAATCGCAGCAAGTTCTAAATCGACTCTGCTTGCCGCGAACATATCAAGGTCACTTGGCTTGGCAGTATCAAGTGCAACGATAACGCACGAAAGGGTGTCTCGCTGGGTTGTAACAAGTAAGTCAGTAAGTGAAGTCCAAATTTCACCCTCAACAATTCCACCATCAGCCACAAACACACCAGAAACTGTGTATTCGTCATCATCGAGCATGATTTGAGCGCCTATTGCATCACTCGCACTACTGTAGCCTAGCGTGAGTGCGGCAAGTTTTCCGACAACCATTTCATTGCGCCCATTTCTTGGTGCATGTCCATCAGTAATTTGAACTTGATCGTGCACTAAAAATGCTTCAGGTCGAACACCGCGGATGAGTATAAGTCGGTCTTCGCCATCAACGTCGAGCGGCATTTGGATGTGTATTTCTGGCGAAACCCCTTCAATGCCTGCTCGATTACGAAAGCCGTCAATACTTCCTGCAACAATTCCGGCGGTGTCCATGCCAACTTCACTGCGTTCAACACTTTCAACACTTCCAGCACCAAGAAGCATAATGTTATTCTCAGCGCCACTCACTGCTAGGGTTGCTTGCATGCCGACCATGAACGAGCCCGCAATCATGATAAGAAGCACGACAAGGCCACTCCCAAAAACAGTAAGTGCAAGTCGCATAGGTGAACGGCCAAGGTTTCTTGTTGCATATTCAAAAGGTAATAATTTCATGATGAACTCCGAGGGGCTTCTTTAGACAGCTCTGAAACAAGTTGCGATATCAGTTCGAGCGAGACGTAGGGCGGGCAGAAGGGCTGCGAACAATCCAAGCCCAAGTGCTAAAGCTACTCCCATGAGAGCAGCAGAAGGACCTGTTGCCATTTCGATATTGACACCTTCCATGGTCATGGTGAATTGTCCGAGTTGCACAGTTGCATACGCAGCAATTCCACCAACAATTCCACCTATAAATGCGATGGAAGCGCCTTCAAGCAGTACCATCCATCCAATCAGCCAGCCAGTGTAGCCAAGCGTTTGAAGGACAGCGTGGTCACGGACCCTGTCACGCATTGCAAGAACGACTGCATTTGCGACAAGTGCAAAGACTGCAGCAAGTGCACCCCAAGCAAGAATGCCAGCGACTTCTGCAAGGTGCACGATGTCTCTTGCAGCTCGCCCTACGAATGCTTTTTCGGGGAATGTAGAAGTGGGGTGTTCATCGTGTGCGAATGCTTCGTCAATTGAGGAAGCAACAAGGTCAAGTTCATTTGGGTTATCAACTTGAACATTAAACTGAGTCACAATTGTGCCGGTACCGCCTTTTCTCGCAGCTTCTTGCAAGAACGGTAATTGAACGATAGCAGCGTTCTTATCTTGTGCTTGATCAGTTTCCTGAATGCCAGCCACAAATACTTCGATTCCAGCGGCAGAAAAGCGATCACCAACTTCTATGCCTCTTCTTTTTGCTAATGCTGCGCCCACGATTGCACCGTCTCCTCGTTTTTTCCAATCAGCAATTGAACCTTCAGAAACCACTCCATCTTTGGCAATTGCGTGTTGAATGGAATCTCGTGGAACTCCTCGGAAGGTAACAACATCGAGGGATGCACCACAATTTGAAACATGGATTTGAATAGGCACAACACTCGCTACACCTTCAATTTGTTCAATTCTGTCTTCGTAGTACTGAGGAAGTCGGCTTGAAAAGGGGCAATACCGATTTTCACGATAAACAACAAGTGTTGTTTCACCTGCGGTCATCTCAGTCGCTTCTTTTACGCCTGTTTGCATTGATTCAACAACAACGAAGAGGAACATTGCAATCGAAATTCCACCGAGGGTGAGCGTTGAACGGATTGGAGAACGCTTAATTTGTTTTAGAACCGTAGGTATAACCCGTAAAATTCTCATGCTGTCACCTGTTCAATGAGTTGTCCTTTTTCAAGGTGCAATAGTGTGTTTGCCCATTCAGTTGTGCGAGGGTCATGCGTCACCATCACAATTGTTTGGCCCTGTTCTTCTTGCAATTTCTGAAGCAGGTCCATAATTGCCGTGCCTGTTTCTCGGTCAAGGTCACCTGTTGGTTCATCTGCAAGAAGGATAGTTGGCTCAGTTACAATTGCTCGCGCTATTGCAACACGCTGTTCTTGACCACCCGAAAGTTGCCTTGGGTAGTGGTCGTAACGATCACTAATGCCAACAACATCAAGCACATGTGCAACTCGTCTATGTCGTTCTTTTCTTGACAGGTTATGCAAAAGTAATGGCAACTCAATATTTTCATACGCCGTAAGAACAGGAATGAGATTGTAGAGTTGGAAAATGTACCCAATGTGATCAGCGCGCCACTGCGCTAGTGCGTTTCGACCAAGAGTGTGAATTGGTGCACCATCGATAATGAGTTCACCTTCGCTTGGGCGGTCAATTCCCGCAATTAAATTAAGCAAAGTTGTTTTACCAGAACCAGATGGACCCATGAGCGCAACGAATGAACCGCGATCAATTTCTAGGTTTAAATTTTTAAGTGGTGTTATTTGTTCAGCACCACGCCTGTAATGTTTTGTGAGATTTTTACATTCAATAAGTGTCATTTCAATGACCTCCTATAATTTGCACTGCGTCACCGTTGTCAAAGTTGATGTCGCTTGTAATTATTTTGTCGCCTGTGCTTAGTCCAGAGAGAACTTCAACCCAACCATCAAATTCATTTTCCCCGAGGGTGAGTGTTCGTTGTTCTGCAGTTCCTATACCTTTAGAAAGGTTTGAGATGATCCAGACAGTTGGGTTCGTTTTATCTTGAATTGCAGATTCCGGAATGAAGACATGTTGCCGAGTCCAAGTTCCACCCTCACTCGCTTCGCGCTGGGGCTGAAGAATTTTGACTCGGGCAAGCATATCTGGTTTGAGCAGGTACGAAGGGTCAAGAATTTTCACTTTTGCTTCAATGGTATTTTTTTGCTGGTCTGCGCGATGCACGAATCGCAGCACTTCGCCTTCAAATGTTGTGTTAGGCAAAACGTCAACGATTATTTTTGCTGGGTGTCCAACGTCTACTTGCGATGCATCTGCTAAAGGGACATCGGCTCGAACTTGAAGTTTCGTTGGGTCATACATGTGGGCGATATGCGAAGCATGTTCATTTCCACCAAATCGGATGACTGAACCAGGTGAAGCAATTAACTCGATTATTACTCCGTCTATTGGAGATTTGATGGTACAGCGATCAAGTGCGAGTTGTGCGGTTTCTTTAGCAACTGTTGCATCGTGCAAAGAAGCACTGGCAATGGCTATATTGGCTTCTTCGGTAAGTAAACGCAGCCGCAAACGCTCGACTGGTCCTTCGGCTAGCGAGCCAGAGTCAACGAGTGGTTTCTTGCGAGTGTATTCGTCAGCGAGTTCTTGCATTTTTGCTTCTGCTGCTCGGACCTTGCCTTTCCAGAGTAGTTCCTTGGCAACAGCAGTTTGAAATGCAAGTTCGTTATCTTCTGAAACAAGCATTGCGATTGGCTGCCCCTTCTCGACAGCATCACCCTCAAGAATGAGTACTTCTTCAACGACACCTTCTGTTAGCGCTCCAGCGTACACAGTATATGGCTCCGCCTCAACCCATCCTGGAGCTTGGACGACTGCGCCACTGTCTTCAGAAACTTCTTGGGGCTCATCTGTTTCGACATTACGCATGACCACAGTAATTGCTTCTACACTTGTTGTTGGTCTGATGGATTCCCAACTTGCGATCAGAAGAACAAGGGCAGTTATTGAAATGACGACAACGGGTATTCCAAGCCGCGTCATAAATCGTTTTTTAGGTTGTGGAATATTCATTGGTTCATTCCTTTAAAAGATCCACCAACTGCTTGTTCAAGTTTGATGGTGTTTATGGAGACAAGAAGTTCATCAGAAAGTAATTCCTGCTTTGCTTGGATAACACTTCGTTGCATTGGGAGTAGCGAAAGGGGGTTGAGTTCACCCTGCTTGTTTGCTTCAAGCGCTCTTTGAAAAGAAGTTTCAGCGATGTGGAGCGACTCTTCATCAACTGCAAGCTTGTTGATGGCTGTTGTGTATGTTTCAAACAGTGCTCGTACGTCATGTATGACCGTACGCATTGCATCGACATATTGGAGTTCTGCCTGTTTGAGGGTTGCATCTGCAGCAGCTTCTTTCGCATCACCATCAAGCGCTATTGTGATTCCACCGCCAGGGAGAACTGCTTTTCTGTCACCAAAGTTTTCGTTAAACATGAAACTGCCAGTTACCAGTGGCGGATTTGCTATGCCGAGTTCAGCAGCTCGCTGTTCGATGATTGCACGTTGTGTGGCTAAATCGAGTCGGTTTTGAATTGCAAACTCGAATAACGATTCTTCGCCATGTTGAATTGTTGCTGGCTTTTGTTGTGGAGTAACAAAGAATGCATACATTGATTCGGGGCATCCCATTGTGTGTAATAAATTGAGGAGAGAAAGATCGAGTTGTTCTTGAGCTTCAAGTCGATTGTGTTCTGACTCCAGCAGAGTAAGCATCGCTTGATCGAGTTCAAGTTCAGAAGTTTCGCCCGCTTCGAAATGTTCCCGAGTAATCTGTACAAGTTGTTCTGCGATGGCACTATCTTCATTTGCAAGTTGTACAAGTTGTACTTTTGTCGTGGTTTCTAAGTGTGCAATACGAACACTTGCTACAACCTCAACAGCCCTATTTGCAGAAGTGAGAATCGCCTGCTGAAGCGTTTGTTCTGCGGCTGCAATTTTGCCAGGCCGTGTCCAAAGCCAACTTAGATTTTGGACACCTTGCAAAATAAGCGGGGCACCTGCAAGACCATCAACAGCGATTCCAAAAGCACCGCTGAAGGTAGGATTACCGGGTAGTTCTGCTTGGGCAATTTCAGCTCGCCGTTGCACAATGACCGCTAAATCACGTTGAAGTATTGCATCATGCGAAATCGCATACGCAATTGCAGCATCTCCGGATAATGGCTCACTTGCATTCCATGAGAGTGATTCATTGATGACAACAGGCAGGTGTTCTTTTGCAAGAGTTTGCGCGGATTGCACATCTTTAGTTGCATCAATTGATGCTGCGCAACCTGAGAGTAATAGTGCACACGAATATTGAATTGTATTTCGCAGGGGTTTTTGAAAATTCCTGCGTATTAGAGATTCCATGTATAAAGTCCTTACACAATGACAAAAAACTTGTTGAAACAACAAGGCGAATACAAATTGTCATTGAATTAGACTTCGAGGATGAGTGTGCC
The DNA here is from genome assembly GCA_964602215.1 of uncultured Isosphaeraceae bacterium. GTDB lineage: Bacteria > Planctomycetota > Phycisphaerae > Phycisphaerales > SM1A02. The sequence goes on from CAZRPZ010000070.1 coordinate 19,242, forward strand.
ACGAATAGCTGGCGCGCCACTGAATCCTAAATGGTGTGGATCGTACTTTGGTGGACCATGTGCAAATGTGATTGCATCTTGGTTCAGAGAAAAAATCGGGCATTGAACAAAAAATGGCTCAGGAGTTGCTGTGCCAAACAAATCAACAGGTGGGTGCCAATCTTGAACATAAATGGTGCCTTTAATGGTGCAACCGCAATCTCCATTGCATGGCTCAGAATCCGTTTCGTTTTCTTCACCTTGTTCCATCGTTTGGCAGCACGATTTTTGCTTTTGTTGGCAACATGAAGGCGCAACTTCTTCTTGAACAGAAGCAGAACAGCAAGAACTGTTTTCGCCGGTTGCACTATTAACAATACAGCAACACAGTGGCATGGTAAAGACCAAAACCATTGCAATCATGTTTGTAAAGATGGAATGACGAGTGTACATTGCGATTATTCAGTATACCTATAACGGCATATCGGGCAAGTATATTGTGTCAATTAGAAGATAAAAACGGCTTTGTCCAATAAAAGGGGGAGTATTCTTTTATTATGCATGCATGATTGAATACGCACTGGCTGCTGTACTCGCAAATACGACAATACTGGACCAGAACCCAAAACTTGATTGGTGGCGAGATGCCCGATTTGGAATGTTTATTCACTGGGGATTGTATGCAGTACCCTCAGGCACTTGGGAAGATGAAACATGGCATGCAGAATGGATTCGCACATCAGCAAACATTCCACTTGAAACGTACGACACCTTTGTCAATGAATTTAATCCAGTGAATTTTGATGCCGATGCATGGTGCGAAATGGCAAACAATGCGGGCATGGGGTACATCGTCATCACGAGTAAACACCATGATGGGTTTTGTTTGTTTGATTCAGAACACACTGACTTTGACATTATGTCAACCCCATTTAAGAGAGACATCATGAAAGAGCTTGCCGTGGCCGCCCCAAACCACGATGTCAAAATGTGTTGGTATCACTCTATTATGGATTGGCATCATCCAGATTACTTGCCGAGAAGGGGATGGGAAAAAGATCGTTCAGTGGACGGTGCGGATATGCAACGGTACCGCACATATCTTCATTCGCAGGTGACGGAGTTATTGTCGAACTATGGTCCAATCGGAGTGATGTGGTTCGACGGGGAGTGGGAGTCAACATGGCGCGGTGCGTACGGCAAGGAACTGTACGAATTGTGTACGACATTACAGCCCAATGTCATTGTGAATAATAGATTAGGCGCACGAGGGGGTATGTCTGGTCTTACAGGCATGGATGGATATGCAGGGGGATACGGCGGGGACTACATGACCCCCGAACAAGAAATTCCAGACGCGGTTGACAAAGGAATTGACTGGGAAACATGCATGACGATGAACGACCGCTGGGGATTCAACATGCATGACAAAAATTTCAAATCAACAACAGATTTACTCCGCAAGTTGTCTGATATTACATCTAAGAGCGGAAACTTCTTATTGAATGTTGGACCGAAGCCTGATGGAACATTTCCTGATGAGTCAATCCAGAGATTAGCTGAAATCGGAGATTGGATGGATGTACATGGTGAGTCGATTCATGGCACCATCGGGAGTCCATTTCAAGAACTTCCTTGGGGGCGAGCAACTCAGAAGTTTCATCACGATCAGCATATCAATGCATCGACAATCTATCTGCACGTTTTTGATTGGCCAGAAGACGGTACTCTTGTCGTACCCGGTTTAGCTGGAGATATATTGCATGCAAAAATTTTAGGTGGAGACGAAGTCCCATTTACGATGGGTGTTGGTGAAGTTTCAATATCAGTTCCTCACGAAACTCCGAACGAGCATGTGAGTGTGATTGCACTAAAAGTGAAGGGGAAGCCCGTTGTGTATGAGAAACCCAAAGTTTCCACACTTGCTAACGAGTTTGTCTCTACACTTGAAGTGACCCTAAGTGTTGAATCAGAAGAGTTAGACATTCGATATTGGTTTAACAATAATCGGAATCTATGTACGTATTTTGATCCAATTGTATTAGATGAGACAACGACGATTCATGCTCAAACGTTTGATGGGCGAAAATCAGTTAGCCCTATTGTCTCTACGACGTTTAGAAAAGTGACTCCGTGGACGTCAACAGATATTCGTGATGTCAAAGAAGGGGTAACCCTCAATACGTATGAAGGCGTATGGGATGAATTGCCTAATTTCTCAACATTAACTCCAACATCCGTGAGCCGAGTAGATGAACTTATCGAAGCACCTGAACAAGAACATGTCGCTAGAGTGTTTGAAGGATATGTACGAGTTGATGAGAATGCAATGTATGAGTTTGCTCTTTCAAGCGATGATGGTTCACGCCTTCTCATTGACCAAAATGTAGTGGTTGATAATGATGGGCTGCACGGGACTCAAGAAAAGCGAGGATCTGCGCCGCTTGCGAAAGGACTTCACTACTTCCGCCTTGAGTGGTTTAACAAAGAAGGCGGCGCATCACTTCAGTTAAAGATGGGACTCCTTGGAGCAGAGTTACATCCTATCGCTCCAACATCACTTGTCACTCCAAAATGAAACTTTCGTTCATTCTTCCAGCTTGGAACGAAGAAGAACTCATCGGTGATACGTTGAGGTCTATAAAAGATGGATCTTCAGAATATGACTTTGAGATGATTGTTTCGGATGATGCTTCAGATGACAGAACACCTTTGATTGCAGAAGAGTCTGGTGCGAAAGTTGTTTCTTGCAACAATCGTCAAATCGGTCCAACAAGAAATGATGGCGCGTCGATTGCAACTGGGGACATCTTCATCTTCGTAGATGCAGATACCATTGTTTCTAAGGAAGTCATCGATGAGACCGTTCATGCAATTCAGTGTGGGTACGTTTCGGGTGGCAGCTTTCCACACTTTGAAGGACGAATTCCAGTTCTTGCGACGGTCTTAGGAAAATTGTTAGAGTGGGTGTTCTTTATGGGTAGAGTTTCAGCAGGCGCATATCTGTTTTGTACTCGAGACTGTTTCGTGAGATCGGGTGGATTTAACCCAAAGTTTTTTGCAGCAGAAGAAGTACACTT
>CAZRPZ010000071.1:0-10087 GCA_964602215.1 uncultured Isosphaeraceae bacterium
TACCCGTAAGAAAGCAACACGCAAGAAAGCTACTCGCAAGAAAGCCAAGCGAAAAACAACTCGCAAGAAGGCAACTCGCAAGAAAGCTACTCGTAGACGACGCAAATAAACAGCGTTCTCTAATTCAGGATCACACGGAAACGACCCCATTTGGGGTCGTTTCTTCTTTTGCTGCACCCTAGAATCTGTAGCCGTTCCATGGCATAATGCTCAAATTGTGGAAAGAACGATTCAACTTTTTTTAGGAAGTAGTACGAAGTAATACACCATGACACACATTATTGCCGAACCATGTATAGGAACAAAAGACACCGCGTGCGTTGATGTATGCCCAGTGGACTGCATTCATCCTTTAAGCGATAGCGACAAATTTAGTGACTCAGAAATGCTTTACATTGACCCCGACACATGCATCGATTGTGGGCTTTGTGTAGACGAGTGCCCTGTACAAGCTATTTTCCCAGAGGAAGACCTGCCAGAAGAATGGCATAAATACATTCAAATCAATACAGATTATTTTGCCTGAGGTTTTGTAAACAAGTTACACACCACTTTGGGAATCTGGCTCTTCTGTCCAGTCTGCAACTCGATCACCAAGTTTGAGTTCGCTTGGTAATGTTTTTCGATAGCCAAGTTTCCGAATGACTTCAAGAACATCTGTCCACGTTGGAAACGTTCTTCCATTTGCCTCTTTGAATGCTGTAATTGCAACTAAAAACATAAACTGCTCTTGGTTCATTTCCCCCTCTTCAGCAGCGCGAAGAAAATCAGTCCGTCGCCTTCCGGGACCTCTCCGCCTGTCAAGATCTTTGGACGAGGGTTTCCGTAGTGCTCTTCTGTCAATGCCACTTCGGCGGTCTACAATCTCGCCGCTATCTTTTGGCATGCCAGAATCATCGCCGTGTTGTTCCTGTTCTGCTACCACACTGGTAGCATACCGTTCATATCATCAGACGTATATATATTTACAATAACACGCCCATACCCCAATGAATTCATATTGAATGACACCCCACACACCCAAATCACAATCTGCTCCAAACATTTCGGCGGTAATCATTGGCTGGATACTTCCCGGTTTGGGTCATATCGCACTTGGTCAACGTCGCCGTGGAATTTTGATTATGTTTGGTGTGTTATTTTTGGTGCTCTGCGGAGTGCTGATTGGTGGTATTGATGCGGTTGACCACACCCACGATGGACTTTGGTTTATTGCACAAATATGGGGCGGTGTAATTGTTGTTGGAATTGACCTTCTGAATCACTGGTTCATCATTCCACTTCCAGTTTCAGAACGGGCGACACTTGTTGGGTTAAGTCATGCAAAGGAAATTGGGACACTGTTTATCGCAATGGCAGGACTCATGAATTTCGTGGTGCTCCTCGATGTGTTGCAAGCGAAGCCAAACCAAGATTTGGACAGGCGAATCTGCGAATCAATCGGAGAGAAAATCTGATGCTTGCTTGGATACCATTTTTAGAACCGATGAATGCGATGCAATCGGTCTGGTACATCTTCCTCATACCAATGTCTTTTGGGATATCAGTCATCTACAGAGCACTTCGCGAAGAGACGTATGTAACGTACTGGCGTTCAGTTCTTGTGATGACGTCTCAAATTGTGTTTGGCATAGCTGCAATCGCAGTTGCGCTCGCAATATTTGTCCAATTTGTTGTACCTCTTCTTAACCAGCCATAAGCCATAAATCATGAGCGTAATCAGTAATCTTGCCCCGCAACACAGCGTGTATATGTTTCAATCGCTGGCTCACACGGGATTCACTGTATCCAATTGCATGTCCAATCTCTAACATCGTAAGTCCCTCGGTGTATGTGAGGATGACGATGAGTTTGTCATACGTACCCAGTTGGGAACACAGCCAATTATGTAAATCTATTTGTTCCACACTCTCGTATCCATCAGATTTGACTTCAATTGAAGTTGCCACCAAACCATCACCGCCCTCATCGTCATCAGTGGGGTGAAATGGAATGGTATTTGGAACGTGCACATCGCGCATGACAGCTAGAAATTCTTTCTCGTCGAGTTGAAGTACTTGTTGCAACTCCTCATCGGTGGGATTTCTACCATGCTGTGCCTTAAATTCTTCGATACCCCGAGAAATCATTTTTGTTCTTGTTCTTGCTAATCGAGACGCGGGGTCTATTCGCCTAAGATAATCTTTCATTGAGCCCTCGACACGCTGACGGGCATACGTTTCAAATTTGTAGTTCAACAACGGATTAAATTTATTGAGACAATCGACTAGCCCAAAAAAACCAATTTGTTCTAAATCTTCAGGGTCGACGCAACTTGGTAAACCTGAACATATCCTACGGGCAACGTTCCGTACGAACGTACGCATGTAGTACTCGATGAGCCAATCCCGCGCAGCACTGCAATGTATATCCTTAAATCGGGTCATTGCCTGAATCGCAAATTCCGCTTGCGATTCATAATTTTCGTAATTGTTGTGATATGGCGGCAAAAAATCGCCACCATCCGGCATTGGATGACTGACCATTGTGGTTTCTTCCCTGAAACGTGTTGCGATGTACGGGCGTAGTGAACAAACACTGCCCAGCCCATTCTCATCGTCCAAAAATGTTGATTTGCCGCAACTTTTCTTCAATTAATCCCTCTAAGTAATTATTAATTATTGGTGTTTAGGGTCATTTTGAGGTACATTGATTTGCTCAAGGAGAAAGTAATGACAATGATTGCCCAATTTGCACTATCCCTCGTCTTCTCGGTTCAGCCAGAAGCGTTCCAGTTTCAGTCAGAGTTGGTTCCCTATGCGAAGATGTCTAAAAGCGATATCGCCACAGAACTCGTCCAACTTACTTCACATGGAAGCAGCACAATGCACATGGTTGTTCGCCTAGGAACACCACCCAAGCAACAATTGCTCCTTGAATTTGACGGTTTTGAATTACAACACTCTCTTGGTGGTCAAGCATACATTGCTGCATGCAATCCTTCGATACTCGATCCTTATGTCGTGCTGACCTCGCTTGATGTAAAAGAGGTTCGCCCTCTTGAGCCCAGTTGGAAGTTACACAATTATCTAGCCGATGGCGGCGTTCCAACTTGGACAATGCCACCACCATCAACAAAAGCAGAACAACAAGATCCAATAGTTGCTGTGTATGTGATGTATCACAAAGACGTGAACCTTCAGTTATGTGCAGACAACGCGATCTTCGATTTCAATGCAAAGGTACGATCGACACTTTTGACAAACAACACTGTTGTCATGGAATTACCCTATTCTTCAATAGACAAAATTGCAGAGCAGGACAACGTGCTGTATATCGAGCCCGCACTTCCGAAATTCACGGAACTGAATAATTCAAATCGAGTTGTGACTCAGGCAGATACCGCCCAATCTTCCCCTTACTCCCTTGATGGAGAGGGCGTTTCGGTCATGGTGTACGACGGTGGCTACGGATGGTCAGGGCACCCCGATTTTGGCGGTCGACACACGACCAGAGATAGTTCAGGGCAAAGCGATCACGCAACCCACGTTGCAGGAACAATTGGAGGAGATGGCACTGACAGTGGCGGGCAATATCGAGGCATGGCACCAGCGGTCACCATAGAAAGTTATGGCTTTGAACAAGAGGGTGGTTTAAGTGAAGGGTTTCTGTATACCGATCCGGGCGATCTTGAACAAGATTACAGTGAAGCAATTAATTCTTATGGTGCAGTTCTTGCAAACAATTCAATCGGAACAAACACAGCGCCTAACGGATTCCCATGTGAATGGACTGGGGATTATGGAATCACGAGCAATCTAATTGATAGTGTTGTTCGCGGTGATCTTGGTGGAGATATCCGAATCGTGTGGGCAAACGGGAATGAACGACAAACGTCAAATTGTGGCTTGAACTACAACACAACCGCGCCGCCAGCATGTGCGAAAAATCACATTACAGTTGGTGCATTTAATTCAAACGACGAGTCAATGACGTACTTTTCAAGTTGGGGACCAACTGATGATGGTCGAATTAAACCAGACATCTCCGCACCCGGATGTGAAGACGGCAGTGATGGTGGAGTGACGAGTTGTTCTGCGTATGGAGGGTACTCAAGTAAGTGTGGTACTTCGATGGCATGCCCAACTGTGACGGGTCTTTCAGCGCTTATCGTGCAAGATTGGCGGAACCTTTATCCGGGCGAACCAGACTTACGGAGTTCAACACTCAAAGCGTTGTTGGCTCATACAGCAGAAGATAAATTTAATGTTGGACCAGACTGTCAATTTGGATATGGGAGTGTTAGGGTTGTCGATGCAATTGATCACATCCGAGCAGAAAACCATGCTGAACTCGAAATTTCACAAGGCGAAACGGTTGAAATGTTGATTTTTGCAGAACAAGCCGGCACAATTAAAGCCACAATTGCTTGGGATGATGTTCCAGCGGTACCACTTGTGATACCAAGTCTTGTGAATGACATTGACCTGAAGGTCATCGATCCGAATGGAACAACACACTACCCATGGACAATTGATCCGAATAATCCGGGGAATCCTGCAGTTCGAACGCAAGCAGACCACCTGAACAATATTGAACAAGTACAAATTGATGCTGGCCAAGCAGGGGTCTATAGAATTGTGATGACAGGGTATAACATCGTGCAAGGACCACAAACGTTTGGTCTAATGGCTTCACCTCTTTTAATTCGTTGCTCATCATCTGGACTCGCGTCCCTTGATCGCAGTGCATATGCTTGCGGAGCAGAAATTGGCTTGCAGGTTGTTGATTGTGATTTAAACACAGATGACACTGTCATTGATACCGTAGATGTGACGCTTTCTTCAACAACTGGTGATTCGGTTGATGTCACACTGTACGAATCAGGCGAGGCAACGGCGGCGTTCCAAGCAAATGGAATCATCGTCGGCGAAACAATTGCAGCAGAACATGGCGATACGATCACGCTTTCGTATCTAGATGAAGACGACGGACAGGGCGGCACAGACATCGTAGTCATGGACAATGCAACAGTTGATTGCGAGTTCCCTGTCATTACCAGCGTGGATGTGCAAGAAGTGTTGACGCACGAGGCCACAATTCGAGTACTGACAGTTGAAAACACAACTGTCAGTGTCTATTATGGCGAATCGTGTGCTACAGCAACGCAGGAAGCAAGTAGTGGAACACCACTCCTCTTGCACTATGTAACGCTTACTGGATTAACTGACAACACGCTCTATCGTTTTAAAGTGCACGCTTCGGACGTTGCGAACAATACAGTTATTGACGATAACAATGGCTCTTGTTACTTCTTTACGACCGCAGATGTGCCTAGCTACTTTACGGAGCAAGATAGCGGTTTCGATTTGGATGGAATGTCAGTGACGTTTACACCGCACACAAATATCGATGGCTATCGTGCATGCGCAGAAACGATTACAGAACTTCCGACGAATCCAACCGAGGGTTCGACGATTGGTTTATCTGATGACGATTCAGAACCAGTCTCTTCGCCATCACCAGTCGTGCTGTATGGTGAAGAGTACTCAACGATGTATATCTGTAGTAACGGAAGAATTACATTTAATTCTGGAAATACGGATTACACCGAGTCCATCGGTGAACATTTCGCAGAGGTTGGCATCTCGATGCTCTGGGATGATTTGAACCCAGGAAGTGGTGGCACTGTTCGGTATGCAACATTCCTTGACCGAGTCGTGGTGACGTTTGACGATGTTCCCGAGTACTCCAACACGGGCAGCAACACATTCCAATGTGAATTGTTCTTTGATGGAGTCATTCGACTAAGTTGGCTTGGCGTTGATTCAAACGATAATATTGTTGGGCTTTCTGCTGGCGGTGGACAACCCACCGGCTTTGAAGAGAGTGACTTATCGGCCTCATCCGACTGTGGCGACCCAACCACACCCGGGGACGTTAATGGCGATGGTTTTGTCAATGTCACTGATTTACTCGCAATCATGGACGTTTGGGGTCCTTGCGATGGGTGCCCCGCAGATTTGAACGAGGACGGTTTTGTTGATGTTGTTGATTTACTTGAAGTCGTAGGAAACTGGAGCCAGTAGGGATATTCCCCAACACGTTGTCATTGGTCGTGGAATGGCGTACACTTACGAATCGAGGTAAAATACGACTATGGCAAAATTATTCTACACGTTGACAGAGGCAAGCGAGCGGCTTGGTAAAACCGAAGGCGAAGTTCGCGAAATGGCTCAGTCGGGTCAAATTGAAGAAATGCGTGATGGCGAACAAGTCATGTTCAAACGGAACCAAATTGATCTTCTTGCTGGAGATGTAGAACAAGGTGATGAACTTGACCTTGACTTTTCAAATGAAGGATCATCAATTGGTTTTGATCTTGCCGATTCTGCTGTAGATACTCCTGTGCAAGGCGCGGAGGAAACCGCTGACATTGAAGATCCAAGTAGCGGCGGGAGTGCTGGATATGGGCTAAGTGACAGTGGTACAAACCTTGGGCTTGGCGGAAGTGGAGCAGGTCTCGATTTAGGTGGCAGTGGATTCGGTTTTGATTTAGGTGACAGTGGAAGTGGAGCGGGGCTCGATCTTGGGAGCGGCGATCCGAACTCAGATAGTGGACTTGGTGTTGCCTTTGAGGGTGGTGAAGATGACGATTCTGCAGAGACACGTGTTGCAGATGCAGTTGACGAGGAATTAAGTTTAGAATCCGTTGGAAGTGGAAGTGGTCTTCTTGATCTCACAAGAGAATCAGATGACACCTCACTTGGTGCTGAACTTCTTGATGAAGTTTGGGAAGATGAAGCAAGCGGAGAGTTTGGTGCAGCAGCATCAGGGCTTTTTGAGTCATCTGAACCAGAGCAACCTGGAGTAACCGCTGCTGCATCCGAAGCTCCGATGGGTCTCGCAGTTGCGTACGCAGAGATCTATGACGGGAAGTGGTCTGGAGCAGGAGTCGGCTTTCTTGTTGGGGCAATGGTGTCGCTCGTGGCAGTTTGCGTCATGTTGATGACAAGCATTATTGGTGTTTCACCACGACTTGGAGCAATGGTGACTGGCGACTTGATGATTTGGGGAGGTGGTTTTGCCGCATTCGCAATTGTTGCCGGTCTAATTGGTATGTTCATCGGCAAAGCAAGCGAGTAACACACCCTTGACACTTACAAGATATGGGTGGCGGCAGTGGAGCTCGATTACACTTGTTCTTTGCATTCCAGTTGCATTTGCAATTTGGGGAACTCAATCATCTCAGCTTTGGTGGATTGGGGTTGCTGGCATTGTTGCATTTTGGCTTTCGCTCATGTCATTCTTTCGAAACCCATGGCGAAAAATCCCAACAGATTTGCCCAATGGGGCAATGTTAAGCCCAGCAGATGGTGTTATTTCTGCAATTGAACACGTGGAATCACATGAAACGGTTCAAGGTCCAGCGGTCATCATTCGGATTTTTTTGAGTGTGCTGAATGTGCACATCAACCGCGCACCCTGCGATTGCACACTTGTGAAATCACTCTACCGCAAAGGGCAGTTCTTAGATGCACGAACAGAAGAATCAGCAAAAGTCAATGAATCAAACACATTATTCTTTACACATCACGATGAAGCGATTGGCGTTCGACAAGTTTCGGGAAAAATTGCGAGGAACATCGTTTGTCCTATTCGATCAGGCGATGTATTGATACGCGGGCAACAATTTGGAATGATTAAATTTGGTTCAACGACTGAACTTATTCTTCCAAGACCAATCAATATCACCGTCCATGTCAAGAAGGGCGATAAGGTGAGGGGTGGGCTTTCTCTGATTGCAACTCTTAATCCTCAGTCATAAACTCATCTTCAAGCCAGATTGAGCGAAGAAGGGGAACGATTGGGTCATTAATATCTGTATACATCTGGAACGTCTCTAATCCCTGTTCAACCATTTCTTGGTCATGCAGTTGATGCCCGATGTATGCAAGAAGGAAGGCATACGTTCCTGCATCACGCTCAATATCAAAACGATTGCGGACAGTGACCGCGGCTCGGACGAGTTCAATTCTGGGTGGCAGGAGCGTAGAATCATACTCAACGTCAATCATTTCTGGTTGGAACGACAGAAGAGATTGCAACACGTAGCCAGCAGATAAGTACAACCCAGCGCCAATTTTAGCGTGTCCAAGTCCCGCAGTCGCCAGCGGGTGTCCGGGTACAAATTGTAGGGCTTGATTGAATCTCCGTTGGGCATCAAAATAATTACCCTTTGTGAGCTCAACTTCTCCAAGTTGAACAAGTTCATCAAACCGCGTGTTGTTTCGTCCCGCAAACTGACTAATCTGTTCACCATGACGTAGCGCTCCAGCAAGAATTTCAATGGCTTCTTCGCTGAGTTGCTCTTGCTCGGTGGAAGGCAAACCGAAGGGGTCGACTGCACCTGAGCCCTCATCCTCCTCACCAGAATATGGAATACCAGTGAGTTCATTTTGTAAAAGGAGATACTGTGTTTCCAACCACTGTAGTGATTGTTCTTCTTCAGATGTAATAGAAGAAGTCCCATCTTTTGCAAGATCCTCTACGGTTTGGAGCACGTTGTTGTATTGATCAGAGACATCAATCTGAGAATTCACATCAAGTTGCTCAAGCCGATTTTCTGCAGTTCTCCAAGGTTGTACAAGTCTAGACGAACCCATTCCATTTTCAGCATCTTGGGTGACGCGAGCAGCGTCCCAAGCAGAAAAACCAAGCGCTGATGTTGGCATTTCGGAAGTTTCAAGGGAGACACCTGTCATAGGAGAGGCAGCGAGATATCCCACGGAGTCATTTGTCAGATGTGAGCCCACTGGAATTGGGGAGGTGTCCATTGCATTTGGTTGTGATCCTGTTCCAAGGACTTGACCGAGTTTGTATTGATCGACTTGCCGCTTTGACCACTCATCTGGGTAATCAAGTTCTCCTGTTCCACCAAATTTACTTGCACTCTGCGGGCTCCACTCATGTGCGTACGAGCGAATCATGCGACCGTGTGACATCTGTTCTGGGGCAGTTGACCAATTATCAATAAAACTAGGATTGAAGTAGCTCAAATCACCTTCTGTAAGAGATTGAGCCGATTGCTTGTACCAATTATTCCAATACCAAGGACTATTATAGAGATCGTCCATGAACGAATTTTCAGATGTGTTTTCGTTTGCGGCATCGGATAGGAGTTGTAGCCCGACCATATCACTTGCCGTCCGCCCTATTCCTTCATTAAAACCCCTTCCATTGAGTACTCCATTTCGATTGATTTCATGATTCATTACACCTGTTGGAAGCGTCTTTCGTTGGTTCACTCGACCTTGTGAAGACGTACTGCCATCAAGAGCGCTGCCGTCTCCAAGAGCATCCTGAGCATTCGCAGTTGAATGAACAAGTAGCACGAGAGTTACTGGAATAAGAATGTTATTCACGTTGCGGTTCCTTTACGAGGGCATCCTACTTACACTGTGTCGTATGTCAAAAGAGACGCGATACATCACAACACCAATTTACTATGTGAATGATAGACCTCATATCGGTCATGTGTACACCACAACCTTGTGCGATGTGTACGCAAGGGCGATGAGAGCACTTCAGCACGACGTTTTTTTCCTTACAGGTACGGATGAACATGGCGTTAAAGTCGAGCAAGCGGCGATTGAGAAGGGTATTTCCCCTCAAGAGTTAGCAGATCAAAATTCTGCAGAATTTCGTTCAATTATGGACATGTTTGAACTGACAATCGATGATTTCATTCGCACGACCGATCCGGAGCACACGAAACAGGTGCAGGCATTCGTTTCGACACTCCTTGAGCGAGGTGACATTTACCTTGGCACGTTTGAGGGTTGGTACGACGTTGGTCAAGAAGAATATCACACCGAAACAAGTGCCCGTGATTTGGAGTACAAATCACCCGTCAGCGGAAAACCACTTGTACGCTCTTCTGAAAAAAATTATTACTTTAAACTGAGCGCATATCAAAAACAAATCGAAGAGTTGTTTCAAAAGAATCCCAATTTTGTTCGCCCAGAGAGTCGCCGAAATGAAGTGCTGGGTCGATTGCGCGAGGGGCTTCAAGATGTCCCAATTAGTCGAACAAATTTTTCGTGGG
>CAZRPZ010000072.1:0-12965 GCA_964602215.1 uncultured Isosphaeraceae bacterium
AGGATATCTTTGCGAAAGATGCCAAAGTTACAACCCCGAACTCGTTTCCATGCGTGCGGGGTGGTTGCTCTGAGTGGTCCAAGGAAAAGCGGGATGCATGGGAAAACCCTGTTGAGATGACCACTCAAGCGTACTTGAGCAAGTTTGAAGAAAGACCATTGATAGAGGTTAAGGTCGTTGTCCAGAGCATGTTGAGTAAGTGTTTGATCAACAAGAACACGGCTGCAGCCGACAATTCGACGTTCTCTAGCGAGGACCCTATGGTCTCGGATGAACTGTGGACGAGGAATACAGTCGCCATCAAGAAAGACGAGATAATCATTGTTGGCCGCTTGAATGGCTGTATTTAGGATGGTTGATTTTCGAAAGCCATCGTCTTCGTGCCAAAGGTGCTTCGTAGGAATCTGATGTGATGTAGAGAAAATATCGATTCGCTCCCTAGTTTCCTCGTTTGACCCATCATCAGCAATCATAAGTTCAAAGGATTGGTCCTTCTGGTTTGCGATGCCAGCAAGAACAAGCCGCAAAAAATCGGGTTGATTGTAAGTGCTGACGATGAGGGTAATAGAGGGATTTTGCACGCAATACACTCCTTTGGCTGTACCTTACTCTAGCACCGACCTGCACGCTTATGTTTCAGAGCATGATTCTCTTTCATCGACGCCTTCTTGTACTGATGGCATTTTGGTTAGCACTCCTATTGGTGTTGACTTTTCAATTGGGACGATTAACGCTTTCTCAAGGTCAGGATAAATTTAACAACGCTCAAGAACGATTGCAAACGACTGCATTCCTGCCTACATGGCGTGGTCAAATTATTGATCGAAAAGGTCGTGTCATTGCAGAAGATGTTGCTTCGTATGCGCTCTCTATCGATTGGGATGTTATTACAGGTGACCGAGTTGTGCAGTACGCTCGGGATGATGCTCGGGAAAGTATTGGTAATGAGCGGTGGCAATCAATTTCGCCAGAAGAACGGCAATTTTATGTAGATTCCTACCTGCCAGTTCGGGTAAGTGAACTACAAGACTTTTGGAGAATTATCGCAGAAACCGGAAACGTGAGTATAGATGAACTGCAGATTGCGCTGGAATTAGTTCGAGCAGAAGTGGAGCACACTGCGAAGGTTGTATGGCTTCGGCAGGAGAGGAATCACAAGAAAAGATTTGGGGAGAGTGTTCCATTCGTACGAAGACCTATTCGAGAACAAAGAATGCCACATGTTGTGTTGGCAAATGTAAGCGATGAGAACGCCATGGCTTTTGAGTTGTTAAGCGAACAGTACGACAATGTCCTTCACGTTGAGCACTCAAGGCATCGCCAATATCCTTTCCGTCAACAAAGCGTACTTATCGATCGTTCGACGTTGCCACAACCGATGAGGATGTTCGATGCGATTGAAGTTTCAATCGATGACGTTGCTGAATTGATTGTTGGGGATGTTCGAGATGAGGTGTGGGCAGAGGATTTGAAGAAAAATCCATTTCGTTCGAATGGAGATCTTCATTTAACCGGCTACCGTGTTGGTGACGAAGTAGGCAACCGTGGTTTGGAGCAATCACTTGAAGATTCATTGCGAGGTTCGCGTGGGTTAGTTATTACACATAGAGATGGTGAAGAACTATCACGTACCCCTGTAAAAGGCGGTGAAGATGTTCATGTAACCCTTGATATCAAGTTGCAGGCACGCATTGAAGCTGCGTTGTCTCCTGAACTTGGATTGATGACTGTGCAAGATTGGCACAGAAATTCAGTATTGCCTACAGGAACTCCTTTGCGGGGTGCAGTGGTCGTTCTTGATGTAGAAAATAGTGAAGTGATTGCCATGGCTTCAACTCCTGCATTGCGTGATGAACAGGATGTCGATGGGTATCCATGGTTAAACCGAGCAGCAGAAGGATTGTATCCACCCGGTTCTATCATAAAACCACTCGTGCTAGCAGCTGCGATCACAGATGAAAAGTTACTCGTCAGTGACTCCATTGAGTGTGTTGGCCATTATTTTGAACACGTGAAAGACGCCGCTCGTTGTTGGATTTACCGCTCTCAATACGAATTTAGAACTCACGGGAAGTTGAAACCAGTGGAGGCGATTGCTAGGTCATGCAATATTTTCTTCTATGAACTTGGGAGTCGCCTTGGGTTTGAGAAACTCATTCATTGGCTGCAAGAGTTTGGAATGTCGCAACCACTTTCTTCTTTGTTAACTAATTCAACGACTGATGGTAAGCAAGGGCATCTTCCAAGTGATGAAGACATCCAAGAACTTCGTAATCGAGGAGCATTAGCATTTGAAACAATCAGCGTTGCAATTGGGCAAGGAGCTTTGACATGGTCGCCACTACACGCCGCTGCAGCATACGCAACTCTTGCTCGAGGTGGCATCTGGATACCTCCTGTTCTCGTAGAAGGCATGGCGTATCGAGGTGAAGATTTGCAACTCAATCAAGATGGAGTTGCAGTAGCATTGGAAGGGCTGCATGATTCAGTCTCAAAGCAATATGGGACTGGCTCGACGTTGCGACATGGAGCATCGAATGAAGAGCCAATTTTCAATGTCCATGGCGTGCGTCTTTGGGGAAAAACTGGAACAGCAGAAGCGCCGCCATATCAGTTACATCATGATTCAGCGCCTCTTCTTGGGCTAGATCATTCTTGGTTTCTCGTCATGGCATCTTCGTTGAATGAGGCATCGCCAGAATATGTCGTTGCAGTTCTTGTAGAACATGGTGGCTCTGGTGGGCGTGTTGCAGGTCCGATTGCTAATCAAATATTGCATGCACTTCAAACCGAAAGGTATTTGGGTGGTCAACGATGAGTATTCAAAACCGCTCTGGCACGAAACAGTTACACCGTTCTCGAAAACGTAAAATACATGCTGGGTGGATTGTCTTTATTGCCGCATTTATCTTGATGCTCATTGGCGTAGAAACCATTGATACAACAAGACCAAGTATTGCTACTCGGCAATTATTCCTCGGTGGCGTTGGAATGCTTTGTGCATTTGTCATCGCGTTTATTCCACAGAAGCGTTACAGGCAAGCAAGTTGGTGGTTATATATCTTGAGTTTGTTATTGCTCTTGTTTTTATTATTGCCCGGCGTCCCAGATTACATCGTGCATCCAAGGAATGGTGCAAGACGATGGATCAACTTTGGCTTTATCGATATGCAACCATCAGAGATTGCGAAAGTTGCGTTTGTGTTTGCAATGGCTTCACATCTTCGATTCAAAAATCATTACAGAAAGTTTAAGGGGCTCATACTTGCACTTTTGGTAGCGATACCACCTATGTTTTTAGTGCTCGTTGAGCCGGACTTAGGAACTGCGATGTTATTCTTGCCGGCATTAATTGCAATGCTCATTGCAGCAGGTGCGAGGTATCGCCATCTTCTTGTCATTGCATTGCTTGCTGTTGTTGCTGCTGGTTCGATGTATCCACTACTTCGCCAACATCAGAAAGATCGAATCAAAGCACTCGTTGCTCAAGTGCAAGGAGATAATCAGTATGAACAATCAATTGGATACCAAGGTGCCCGTGCTATGACTCTCATCGGTGCAGGGCAAGCAAGTGGGGTTGGCAAAGAGATGGCTCAAGAATTATTAGATGCGAATCATTTACCTGAAGAGCATAATGATATGATTTTTGCTGTGATTGCCCTCCGCTGGGGAATGTGGGGTGCGATAGGCACATGGTTTTTCTATGTTCTCTTCGGAATTGGAGGAATTCTTGCAGCTATTGGGTGTAGGGATCCATTTCCACGATTGGTTGCTGTTGGAATGACGACGATGGTCTTGTCTCAAATGATAATTAACTGTGCAATGACGCTCGGATTAGCGCCAATTACTGGTTTGACGCTACCATTCGTGAGTGCTGGTGGGTCAAGTTTAGTAATAACTTGGCTTATGGCGGGCATTTTGTTTGGAATTGCAATGAGAAGAGATCCCCTAATGACCAGAGAAGGTTTCCAGTTTGCAGATGAAGGGTTCGTAAAGTGAACGCAGTCGAAAAGATACCAGAAGATTTTTTCGAATCTATTCACAATCTCAATATTGTGTTTGATGAAGGTGATGTACAACAACTTGGAAAATTTATCGATTTGCTACTGGACACGAATCGTTTGTTTAATTTAACTGCGGTGAAAGATCATTCTGAGGCGTGGACAAAACACATCTTAGACAGTTTGTCATTAATTCCATTACTTACAGATGAAGGTGTAGAGCATGTTATTGATATTGGGAGTGGTGGTGGATTGCCAGGAATTCCGCTCGCAATCACGATGCCTCAAGCGACTTTTTCGTTAGTTGAATCTACAAAGAAAAAAGCAGTATATTTAGATCAAGTAGTTTCTCAACTCGGTTTAGACAACGTAACGGTGCTCGCAGAACGTGCCGAGCATTTAGCAACACCAGAAGGGGGGTTCCGAGGTATTGCAGATGCAGTCATTGCTCGTGCAGTTGGTCATCTCAACGTACTGCTTGAACTTACAATTCCATTTGTGAAAGTTGGAGGAGTTTTAATTGCGATTAAAGGGAAAAAAACCCCTCAAGAAATCGAAGAAGCCAGCAAGGCATTGCAATTACTTTATGCAACTGTTGAGAAAACTGTACGAACTTCAACAGGTACTATTGTTGTGGTTCGCAAACTTAAAGCAACACCCAAAAAG
The DNA here is from genome assembly GCA_964602215.1 of uncultured Isosphaeraceae bacterium. Classification (GTDB taxonomy): domain Bacteria; phylum Planctomycetota; class Phycisphaerae; order Phycisphaerales; family SM1A02. Next base: position 4,668 of record CAZRPZ010000072.1, read on the forward strand.
TATCCTAGAGTTGCTGGAGAGCCAAAACGTTCGCCTTTAGGGACAAAGGGCGGCAATTCTTGAACGTTGTTGATTCTATGTTATTAGAGGGAGGCGCGCTTAGTAAAACCCTCAAAGAATGGGAGCCAAGACAACAACAGGTCGATATGTCGATCGCTGTTTCCGAAGCGCTGAATACGAAAGGGCAACTATTTGTCGAGGCCGGTACTGGTGTCGGAAAATCTTTTGGATACTTGGTTCCAGCGATTGATAGGATTTTAGAACACGGGGAGACGGTTATTGTTGCAACAAACACGATTACATTGCAAGAACAAATTGTGTACAACGACATCCCTGTGCTACATGAATCGTTTGGAGGAGGGTTTGACGCTGTTCTTGTTAAGGGTCGTGCAAATTACATATCGCTTCGGCGAATGGAGCGAGCAATCGCGAAACGTGGCTCGTTATTAACTCATTCTAAAGCAGTTTCGGAACTCAATCGTATTCAAGATTGGGCAAAAACGACGGGTGATGGTTCAAGAGCATCTCTTTCAATATTGCCTCGTGGAGATGTTTGGGAACTCATAAAAAGCGATGGTTCCCGATGTTTAGGAGCGAAATGTCCAACAAACTCAACTTGTTTTTACCAGAATGCTCGGCGTTCTATGGAGCGTGGCAACTTATTGGTGTGTAATCATGCATTATTTTTTTCGGATCTTGCATTGCGAATGAGGGGTGCAGGATTTTTGCCACGGTATGACCACGTTATTTTTGATGAAGCACATGCGATTGAGGATGTTGCTGCAGATCACTTTGGAGCATCGATTTCTGAAAATCAGGTTGAGTACTTTTTGCGATCCTTGCTTCCTGCGTCGCAACAAAAAGGCAATAAAGGGTTTTTGAAATCAATAGAACAATCGTCTGGCGCTGAAGAATTATTGATGCAGTGCGTCGATTTAGTTCATCGTTGCAGGGATGCTTCTGGTGAATTTTTTGATGCACTTATTCAATGGAAAATTGAAAAAGCACCGTCGAATGGTCGAGTTACGGAAACTAATATTGTGCAGGATGTCTTAAGTGAACCATTGCTTGAACTCAGCAAACATTTGCATTTTCTCAAGGAAACAATTGAAAGTGATGCTGAAGCGGTCGAAGCAAATGGATTCGCAGCCAGAGCAAGCGAGTTGAGTGAGGTTTGTAGTTCCCTTGTTGCACAAGAGTTGAAAGGGTGCGTGTATGCAGTGGAAGGGGTGTCTACCCAATCTCATCAAATAACAACTCAGAATCCAGTTCTTACATGCATGGCTGTCGATGTTTCTGCAATTTTAAAGGAGCAGTTGCTTCGCGGTGATCACTCAGTAGTGTTGACTTCAGCAACTCTTGCAACTGGAGGTGGCGATTTTTCACTTCTGAAATCTCGTTTGGGCTTTGAGTCACCTGTCGAGTTACAACTTGGCAGTCCATTTGATTATCCAAGACAGATGAGAGCATGGGTCGATTCGACAATGCCAGAGCCGTCAAGTGATTTATATGCCCAGAAGTTAGCAGATCGAATTGTAGATCTTGTTGGACGAACTCGGGGAGGAGCATTTGTCTTGTTTACAAGTTATCGAATGTTGCAGACCGTTTCATCGCTGGCAAAAGATGAAATTGAATCAAAGGGGCTTACATTTCTTGAACATGGAGCGAAAGTGCCGCGAACGACTTTACTTGAACAATTCAGAGAGAATGATTCAGCAGTTTTATTCGGGACTGCGAGTTTCTGGCAAGGTGTAGATGTTCGGGGAAAGAATCTTAGAAATGTCATTATTACTCGTTTGCCGTTTGATGTGCCTGACAAGCCACTCGTTGAGGCAAGGCAAGAACAAATTACGGCAGCTGGTGAAAATCCATTTATGAAAGATCAATTGCCTCGAGCAGTCATTCGATTCCGGCAGGGCATTGGGAGATTGATTCGTTCGAATGATGATAGGGGTGATGTATCTATTCTTGATTCAAGAGTGGTGCGGAAGTTTTATGGTGGAGCGTTCTTGTCTGCATTGCCAGAAGGCGTTGAAGTTGTTGATCTAGCAACCGAAGATTGTTTCTAAATCAAGGGTATGATGTGAAGATGACAGTTTTTAAAGCGTATGATGTTCGGGCAACGTATCCAGAACCACTTTCAGAAAATATAGCAAGGCGTATTGGTCTTTCAACGGCTTGTCTTTTGCTTGAGGAAGCGGGCGGTAGAGGTGCGATAGTTGTTGGACATGACATGCGACCGAGTTCGCTATCACTATTTGCGGCTTTGAAGGAAGGGATTCTTTCTTCCGGAGCGGATGTGATTGACGTTGGGTTGGTTGACACGCCTTTTATTGCATTTGCGGTGAATTATCTTGGTGCAATTGGTGGTGTGCAAACAACTGCTTCTCATAATCCAATTCAGTACAACGGATTTAAAATTTGTCGGGAGAAGGCAAAACCAGTCGGAATGGGAACAGGGCTTGAACGAATTGAAGAGATGACCAATGATGACGACACTACTATTTCTGAAATTCAAGGGGATGAAACGTCTGTAGATTTGTGGGATGAATATAAAAAGCATGTCTTTACATACCTTGACCCACGAATTCAGTCAGGGGAAGTTGTTATACGTGCAGCCATAGATGCTTCAAATGGGATGGCTGGGACGATGGTGCCAAAATTGTTTCGTGATGTAAAGGGACTAGAACTTATAGAGATTAATTTTGAAAATGACAAGGGCGAATTTGTACACGAACCGAACCCACTTGTTGAAGAAAATTTACAACCAACGAGGGATGCAGTACTAAAGCATGATTGCAATCTCGGTATTTGTTTTGATGGGGATGCTGATCGATGCATGGTGATTGATGAACAGGGTGGCATTGTTGGTTGCGATTTAATTACAGCTTGGCTTGCTCCAAAGTTTTTGGCTCATGAGGACGAAGGGTCGATTGTGTTTGATTTACGTTCAAGTCATGCTGTACGAGATGCAATTGAACAGTCTGGTGGCGAAGCGGTGAAGAGCCGAGTGGGGCATGTCTTTATGAAACAAGCGATGGCTGAACACGATGCACCTTTTGGCGGCGAACTATCTGGTCATTTTTACTTCCGAGATAATTTCTATGCAGATAGCGGAGCGATGGCATTCGCTTCTGTTGTAAGTGCCCTTGCAGGGAGCGATTTGGCGATGAGCCAACAAATTGAACCCCATCGAACATTTTTCCAAAGTGGCGAGATTAATTTTGAAACACCTGAAAAAGACCAAGCAATTGAATCACTCATTGTTGCGTACCCAGATGCCAAAGTCGACCGGCTTGATGGCGTGACACTTGAACTCGATTCTTGGTGGTGCAACGTGCGTGCTTCGAATACTGAACCCTTGCTTCGACTTAATCTTGAAGCAAATTCTGCTGCTGAATGCGCAGCCCGCGTTTCCGATGTTTCCCAATTCTTGGGTACCCGCGTTGCTCATTAAAGTGCTTTGCGATTCACTTATTCGCCTGCGATTGAGCCGTCCCAAGGTGAGGACGCTGTTGCGTGAAGTTTTCGGGGGATTCGGCCTGAGCGAAAACCAAAGTACCCCGCTTCACAAGCCAGCCGCATTGCATTTGCCATTTGAATTGGATTCTGAGCATGAGCAATACCAGTATTCAACAGAACGCCATCAGCCCCAAGTTCCATAGCGATGCTCACATCGCTCGGTGTTCCAACGCCAGCGTCAACGATGACAGGATATTCAGGAGTTCCACCATGTTCTGGATTTTTTAGGGCGTCGATACAAAGTTGAATCGCACAAGGGTTGGCAATTCCGCGACCAGAACCAATTGGGCTACCAGCAGGCATGACACATGTCGCGCCAGCATCACGTATGCGCTTAGCCATGATTGGGTCATCACTTGTATAACACATTACTGAAAAGCCATCTTTTACAAGTTCGTGACAAGCTTGAAGTGTGCCAACAGGATCAGGCAGAAGTGTCGTTGTATCACCGAGTACTTCTAATTTGACCCACTGGCTTCCCGCGTTGTTTAATTGTTCAAGAAGATCACGACCCAGCCGTGCAACCCGAACAGCGTCATCAGCAGTAAAGCAGCCAGCTGTATTTGGAAGGATGGTGTATTTGTCACAATCGATGAAGTCGAGAATCGAGCGGCCTTGATCATCTACTAGTCGCTCTCTTCGGACTGCGACTGTGACAGCGCTGCATCCACTCTCGTTGAGTGCCATTTGCATTGTTTCATAGTCAGGATATTTTCCAGTTCCCACAACTAGTCTGCTCGATAACGTAATGTCGCCCAGTTGAAGATGTGGTATTTCATTCGTAGTTAGGGTTTTCATCTCTATCCTCCTCCGACAAGTGACACGATTTCGATGGTATCACCATCTTGTACAGTGAATGTATCCCGATCTTTGTGTGGCACTAATTTATTGTTCACTTCTACAGCACAGAGTTGTTTGCTGAGGTTCAATTGAGCCAGAATTGCTTGGAGTTGCACCTGATTCTCAATCTTTATCTCTATTCCGTTTACCGTAATCACAGTTCCATTATACCTAACTAGTGATGTAGGAAAATTGGACGAGTTGAATTTTCTAGAGCATATCTTGCGGTGTCTCCGAGCAATTTTCGTCCTATTCGAGTACGTTTTGCTGCACCCATCACCAAAAGATCGGCGTTGCAATCATTCATCGTCTCTAGTATGGCATCCTTTGGCTTCTCTTCAACTCTTTTCTTCGTGGCGGCGAAGGTATGTGATTCAATATAATCAGCAGCATCGGCTAGCAACTCATCAACGTCACCATTTTGACCAGAAAAACAAGCAATTGTCGTTGGCATGGGTTTCCAGATATCATGCATGCAAAATGCCTTCATTGCTCTGGCTGCAAGTGGTGATCCATCATAGGCAATCATGGCACTTTGAATAGGTCGATGTTCTTCGCTTACAGCAAGTAGTGGACGTAGCCCAGCCCCAATGACATCAAGTACCAAGTCGCCATAATCATGCAATACGCCATATTCAAATAAGCCACGCAATCCGATCACAGTTAAATCGTGATAGCGCCAATCTGCTATTAATCTTTGGGCACTGTTACCAGATTCGCAGAGAACTCTATTCGTGATGCCAGCAGTACCGCAAGCGATTTCAAATTGTCCAATCGCTTCTTCAATATGTTCTTTCGCAACTTCCATCCGATGTTCGGCTAGGTCGTGGGCAGCAGCAGCCCCGCCAAGAGGAATTGGTCCTACATCTGCTAGGCGGTCTGGGTCGATGACCGTTACCCCAGTAAGTTCAGCGTGATGGACTTTCGCTAATTCAATCCCATGAGCAATTGCTGATGGTGTACATGGGGTACCACTTAGAGCAACAAGTATACGTTTAATCATTGGAACAGCTCCTTACATAAGGAAGAGTAGGGTGATAAGAATGAAAATTGGAACGAGAATTGGAATACTGTACTTAAACATATATCCAAAGAAGGAAGGCATCGGGACATTCTCTTGTTCAGCAATCGCTTTCACCATAAAGTTCGGTCCATTGCCAATGTACGTCATTGCACCCATAAAGACTGAACCCAAACTTACTGCAATCAACAAATCAAGGGGGATGCTCCCAACATTCACAGGGATTCGAGTCATTTCACCCTCTGGCAGTTCTTTAGCAAGTTTAAAGAAGACAACGTATGTTGGTGCGTTGTCAAGGAAACTGGAAAGTGAGCCAGTCGCCCAGAAAAAGTGCCATGACTGATTCATCGATTGGGTGATTGTTTTTCCACTTGCTTCAAGAACACTCAGGGGAACTTGCATTGAAATAAATATGCCTGAAAACAATGCAGCGACTTCCAGAATGGCTGCATACGTGAAATTATTTGCTGCATGTATGACTTTAGATGTTGTTTTTAAAGAACAGACTACAAAAAACAGCATAATCAGTTCTCTGCAGTAAGGAAATGGCGTCCAACCAGTTCCAATTATTGGTTTTTCGCTGTCGATGAGTGCAGCAGTTGCAACAATGCCAGCAATCCACAAAAAGTTCAATCCGCCTTGTAGCCGTAGTGGTTGTAGTTGCGTTTCGTCACGTTGATGATCTCGAATTGATTCCCTCTTGTACAACATAGAATCCCAGATGAAGTAGAACGCTAGAAGAATGGCACATGCAGTTGCCCACATCGGCCAGAGTCCAAGTGTCCACTCAAACGGAACGCCTCGTAAGTATCCAAGGAACAGTGGTGGATCACCAATTGGTAATAGCGTCCCGCCAATATTACTTACCAAGAAGATAAAAACAACAATCGTATGCACCTTGTATTTGCGTTGGGAGTTTGTTTTTAACAAAGGACGGATGAGTAACATGCTCGCACCTGTTGTTCCGATGAAACTAGCAATTCCTGCACCAATAGCAAGGAAACTTGTATTGACTTTTGGCGAAGCCGCCAAATCGCCAGAAAGGTAAATTCCGCCACTGATCACATACAAACTAAAGAGCAATACGATGAATGGAATAAAATCCTTCATAATTGCATGATCAAGCATTCCTCCAATCGACTCTGCTCCACTCGTCCAACACATGTATCCGATTGTTGCGATTGAACAGAGCATTGCAATGAAGAAACGATTTAGGTTGCTTTCCCACCAATGTCGAGTGATGTTCAGAAGAGGGAAGAGTGCAATTGCACAAAGGATGACAAGGAATGGCAAAATGCCTATAAACCAGAAATGTGGCATTTCGGTATGGTGATCAGTGTGGTTTCCACCGTTGCCAACAAACCAAATCCCCAACCAAACTGCGATTGCTGCCGAGGCAAGAATACAGAAGAGAGCAACAGGTTTTGAAGGTGGTGATTGAGCGTGATTCATCGTGAAAGGGTGGACAGGATACTCTCTACTGGGTGGTGCATGTTGAACTTATCAATTCATCGAGATTATTCACAAGCCAAACTGCAAATTTTGCTTTGGAACAATCTTGGGGTGGATTAATCGTGGTGCCATCTTTCCGAAATACAATTGCTTCTATGGAAGAAGAGCCCATTGTTTCAAGAGGATTCGCAATAATCACATCTACTTGTTTTCGGGACAATTTTGCTTTTGCTCTTTCTTCCAAATGTTCAGTTTCTTCAAGAGCGAATGCAATAATTTTTTGATGGTTCCCCGATGTTTTCGCGAGGGAAGCAACGATATCATCAGTTGGCGATAGCGCAATTGTTGTTTCTTCCCCTCTACATTTTTTCCCTTGAACTTGGCCGCCCCTTGGTGTGAAATCTGAAACCGCAGCAGCCATGATGAGGATGTCGTGTGATGGCCAAAATTCTTGCAACTTCGCTTTTAAATCACGACTGGACGAAAATTGGATAGAACTCAAACGAGGATGGCATGTTGGAGTAATTGATTGATGCCCATACAGAAGAGTGACATCGTATCCCTCCGTCGCTGCCGTGGATGCAAGCAAGGTTCCAAGTTTCCCTGAAGAGTGGTTCCCAAGATACCGAACTTCGTCAATTGGTTCTTGGGTCGCTCCTGAGGTAATGAGTATTCGAGTGGGGTGTAAATTGTCCATTTAAAGAAAAGATTTGAGGATTTGCTGAGGTTTGCTCTCCCGATGATACTATGTGTAGTGGGCGGAAACGCTCTACATCTCTTATGGCACGAAAACTACGACGAAAATTAGGTGAAATCCTTATCGATGAGGGTCATATTACCAAAGAGCAGCTGACTGCAGCACTTGAGAGTGCTGCTGGCACGACGAAGAAAGTCGGTGAAGTGTTGGTTGAACAGGGTATTTGCAGCGAAACTGAAATTGTTCAAGCCCTCGCTGAACAGTTTGGGATGACATTTATTGCTCTTGATGGGTCAGAAGGTGAACAAACACCTGATATGGATTTGATCCCTAAGGACGTTATTACAAAACACACCATTATTCCACTTGGAAAACAGAACGATAAATTGCAACTCATTATTCATGATCCTCTTAATCTTGAATTGCTCGACCTCTTGCGATTTCGATTGAATTGTGAACTTGAACCCGTACTCTCTACAAAAGCAGCTATACAAGCGTTTATCTCAAAAGAGACTGGTATTCAGGGGAGTATCGTTTCTGAGTCTTCTCTTGTTACAGATTCTGTTGACGTTTCAGTTGATCGTAGTGTGGACAAATCCGTTGATGCGTCAATTGATGTTGATGATGAACAAGCACCAATTGTAAAATTAGTTTCAAGGTTTATGACCGAAGCAGTTCGCACCCGAACTTCAGATATTCATCTTGAACCGATGGAAGATAGAGTTGTCCTTCGGTATCGAATTGATGGCGTGTGTCATGTTCGAGA
>CAZRPZ010000073.1:0-8557 GCA_964602215.1 uncultured Isosphaeraceae bacterium
ATGACACCAGAACTCATGCCCGAAATATTTGAGGGACAACTGAGTCCTGATCAGGGCGGTTGTTATCTATACGGAAGACACTTCAACCCAACTGTTTTCGTGCTAGGAAGAATGATTGCCGCAATGGAAGGTGCCGAACTAGGGTATGGCACTGCAAGTGGTCTATCTGCAATTGCTGCTGTCATTATCCAAAAGTGTGGTGGTGGAGGCAAGGTTGTTTCTTCCAACACGCTCTATGGAGGAACATGGGCATTGTTCAATCAGTATCTTCCTAAGAATTGCGGTATTGAAACGACGTTCGTCGATATCCAAAATCTTGAGTCTGTTGAACGAGCACTGAAAAATGGCGCAAGAGTATTGTTCACAGAATCCCTTTCGAACCCGACATTACGCACTGCAGATATCAGCACGCTTGCTGAGATTGCTCATGCGAATGATGCCATTTTGGTTGTCGATAATACATTTACACCAATGATATTCAGCCCTATAAAACAAGGGGCAGATGTCGTGGTCCATAGTGCAACGAAGTTCATTAGTGGTGCATCCGATGTCATTGCTGGCGTGATATGTTGTCGCAAATCTTTTCTGGATGAATTGATGGATTTGAATACTGGCTCGCTCATGCTTCTTGGTCCAACAATGGACCCTATCGTTGCATTCCGACTCTCCCTTCGTCTCCCTCATCTTGCTGCACGGATGAAAGAGCACTCAGCCCGTGCATTGTATATCGCAAAACAATTACGTTCATTTGGTCAGCCGGTGGTATATCCTGGACTCGAAGAACATCCAGACTATTCTTTGTTCACAACACACGCAAATGAAGAGTACGGGTACGGTGGGTTATTTACATTGGATATGAGCACTTCTCAACAAGCACACGATTTGATGGATTTACTCCAAAATGAATATCGTTTCGGGTATATCGCTGTAAGTCTTGGATATTTTGAAACACTCATGTCTTGCTCTGGTTCATCAACATCAAGCGAGATGAATGAAGACGCACAAACAGAAGCAGGAATTTCTCCGGGGCTTGTTCGATTTTCAATTGGGTTAACTGGTTCCATAGAAGAACGTTGGAGACAACTCAAAGATGCAATTGAACAGTTGTTGTAATCCCCTTTTTGGAGTACACCTGCTACCCTAGGAAGTATGGTACGAGAACGAATCATCTCACCAAGCGAACAAACGACCGATCAAGAATCCTCAGGGAGTAATCTCGAAGTACGTCCCTCTCTTCGACCAACAACTCTTGACCAATACTTAGGTCAAACAGAACTTCGGGAACGACTTTCGGTTGCCCTTGATGCCGCCAAAGAACGACATGATTCTATGGAACACGTATTGTTGTACGGCCCACCAGGGCTAGGAAAAACGACACTTGCACACGTCATCGCTAACGAACTCGGCACACGTGCTTGGGTTACTTCAGGCCCTGCGTTGACGAAGGGAAGCGATCTTGTTGGAACCCTCACAAGAATGGAACCAAATGACGTTCTCTTTATTGATGAAATCCATAGACTCCCCGCTTCTGTCGAAGAGTATATCTATCCTGCAATGGAAGATTACAAAATAGATTTTACGCTCGACTCTGGTATGCATGCCCGAGTTGTCACATACGCATTGCAGCCCTTCACCCTGATTGGGGCGACGACTCGTGCAGGTTTACTCACTGCAGCCCTAAGGAGCAGATTCGGAATCGTGCATAACATTCGTTTTTATGATTGTGATGAGCTTACTGCAATCCTACAGCAAGCCACGTTGAAACTAGACATGGATTCAATCGACATAGCATCGCTGCATCGAATTGCATCAAGAAGCCGAGGAACACCACGGGTTGCACTTCGATTATTACGAAGGGTGAGGGATTATTCACAGGTGAGGTGTGACAATCGAATGGACGAACGTGTTGTAGATGATGCTTTACAACTCGAGGGTATTGATGAAGCTGGGCTTGATCCATTGGATAGAATGTACCTCCAAACTCTTTCCAACATTTATGGGGGTGGCCCAGTTGGCGTCGAGGCAATTGCAGCAACAATGGGAGAAGATGCGGGCACACTCCAAGATGTCGTAGAACCTTATTTACTTCAAGCAGGTTTTTTGGCTCGAACTCGGCAAGGTCGAAAAATCACAAATAATGGGCTAGGACACCTCTGCCACAACTCAGAGCCATAATTTCCCCCTTTTTTGATGAATTTCTCAAAAAACTACACTATTTTGAGAAATTTCCCCTTGGCAATGAACCCCTTTTCATCAATGATATACGTGGTCGAGCGGGCTTCGCATGCTCGTAGCACACCGCAGGTCTCGACCTCATGTCTTTCGACCTGTGATTCTCATGGTAGTCATCACTGAACTACCCCATATTTATTGACGGATCAGTGGTATTTACTGAACCTTAGATCCAATGCTTGGCGTATATATTTCATAACCCATAAAAGGAAAAACGCACATGAAACGCAAACAACATTTATCAGGCTTCACCATCGTCGAGTTGCTCGTAGTCATTTCGATTATCGCGCTCCTCGTCGGTATCTTAGTACCAGCGGTACAAAAGGCTCGTGACTCTGCAAAAGTCACACAATCAAAGTCAAATATCCACCAGGTGATGATCGCTTTACAAACGTATGCTTCTGATCACAACGATCGCAACTTTAGCGTTGCCCCTGATAATCTTTCGGGTGGTGGCGATGTCGCAAATGGTGGCCGAACGGGTGCTCAAATCAGATCTGCAATTGAAGATTTATCGGCTTACGAAGGTTACCCAATGGGTGTACGGTTAGGCGAGTACGGAAACGATGCAAATGGTTACATTTACTTCATCGGTATTGATACCTACTACGGAAATGAAACTGGGGGTACTGCTCCTTACTGTTTCCAATCTGGTTTAACAACAAGTAGCCAAGGAAAAGCTGGTTATGGTGTATGGCGATATCCAAACGCTCTTCAAGTTGCTGAATACATGGAAGGCAAAACACTTCACGATGCATTCTTCTCTCCAAAAGACGAAGTGCCGCTAAGAGCAATAGAAGATTGCGAAGGCATCCAAGGCGCATATTGCCTTACTACTGAAATGCAAAATGCTATTGGTTCTGGAACCGCTGTTGTTACATCAAACATGCTTGCGATTCCATCAAGTTTCACAATCTCACCACCTATGATGTACCACCCTGCTGTATACCAGTGGAACATTTATGCAGGACAATTCCCAACAGATCCAATGAACATCCCACGGGGTTTTAAACCACCATCAATTGATCAAACGAGATACCCTGCTCATAAAACGTGGCTCATGGAACACCACTGGCTCCAAAACGTTCAAGGGAACGAATGTAGCCGATTGCTTGGTGATTGGTTTACAAGTGGCGACGGTGCATACGACGGTTGTGCTCCAAGTCTTTACAACGCACACCCAGATTCAGAACCTGTCACTGTGTTTGCTGACGGAACTGTCGGAACATACTCCGTAAATGATTACATCATCGACAGTGTTCTCTCCAAACAAGACAATCCAAATGGTGACAATGAGGGTCTATGGCTTCCAAGTGCAAAAATGGCTCAATACGGATTCGACAATGGCAGCCACGAAGGCTACTACGCCGATATGAATGAGATTTCAAACACCGCTTGGAGTGGTCACACACATACGAAATTCGGTTCGAAAGGTCGAGACAAACTCGCGAAATGATTTCATTTCGTTTTTCCTTAGAGGGTTACGCTCTAAAGCGTAACCCTCTTTTTTTATCCCTACTCTTCCTCCACTTTCCGCCTTTCTAAAAACAGTACACTGCACACATGCCAGAACTTTCACAATCTTCCCTTTTCGTTGTGGACTCTGTCCTCGATTTAGTTGGAAGAACTCCAATGCTGAAAATGAACACCATCGATACTGGTTTGTGTGATCTATTCTTAAAATTAGAGTCTCAGAACCCTGGGCAATCGATTAAAGACCGTATCGCCATCACCATGATTGAAAAAGCGGAGCAAGAAGGAAAAATTGGCAAGGGAATTCGGATAATTGAAGCAACTGCAGGGAATACGGGTATCTCCCTTGCATTAATTTGCTCACAGAAGGGGTATGACATCACCGTTGTCGTTCCTGACAAAATGAGTGAGAGTAAAATCGCGCATCTCCGTGCGATGGGTGCAAATGTCATCATGGCTCGAAGTGATGTTGAAAAAGGACACCCAGAGTACTATCAAGACGTTGCTAAGCGCCTCGCTGAAGAAAACGGTTGGTTTTTTGTAAACCAATTCTCAAATGATGCAAACGTAGCTGCACACTATACGACAACTGGTCCAGAACTCTGGCAACAAATGAATTGCGATGTAGATGCCGTCATCATTGGTGTCGGCTCAGGTGGAACTGTCACAGGAGTTGGACGATACCTCAAAGAACAAAACCCAGAAATTGAAATTATCCTTGCAGACCCAGAAGGCTCTGTACTTACACCCCTTGTCAACGAAGGCGAGGTGGTCCCAGCCGGATCATGGCTCATAGAGGGAATCGGAGAAGATTTTGTGCCTTCAATAACCGACTTAGATCTTGTTGAGAAGGCGTATTGGATTAGCGACAAGGAATCATTTACCGTTGCTCGCAACCTACTTCGTGAAGAGGGTGTTTTGGTTGGTTCGTCTACTGGAACTTTAGTTGCTGCAGCCCTTCGCTGGTGCAAGGAACAAACTGAGCCCAAGCGAATCGCAACATTCGCCTGTGACCATGGATCTAAATATTTAAACAAAATGTTTAACGATTATTGGATGCTTGATCAGGGTTTTATTGACAAGCACACCCATGGCGATCTGCGTGACCTCATTGGAAGAAAACATTCCTCGCAAGAAGATGTCACGCTTTTGGATACAATGCCTGTTATTCAAGCAATTAAAAACATGCGACTGTACGATATTAGCCAGATGGCTGTTCTCGATGTAGATGGTAAAGTTGTTGGTATTTTAGATGAAAGTGATATTCTTCTTGCTGTCACGAATGATGCTAACAACTTCAATAATCCGGTCCACAATTTTATGACAACAGAATTGTCGACCGTATCTGCTGAAGCAAGTATTGAAGAACTACTTCCACTTTTCGCTGAAGATAAGGTTGCTATTGTATTTGACAACAATACCTATCTTGGTCTTATTACTAAAATCGATCTAATCAATCACTTAAGAAAGAAATTGCCGCGTTGAATCACGAACAACATTTTGATTCAAAAGTTGTCCATGCAGGACAAACATTCGAGGAAGTAACTGGTGCAATTATGCCACCTATATTTCTTTCATCCACGTACGCACAAGAGTCTCCTGGTGTACATAAAGGGTTTGAGTACACCAGAAGCCACAATCCCACCCGTTATGCACTTGAACGTTGTGTAGCACGTTTAGAAGGATCGTGCATTACAGAAACTCAAGATCCTTCGTTTGGTGGATTCGCATTTTCAAGTGGTATGGCGGCAATTTCAACAACACTCGATTTGCTCGACACCGGCGATCACGTGATTGCCATGGATGATTTGTACGGTGGCACTAACCGCCTATTCACTCAAGTCAAAAAACGCTCTGCTGGATTAGATTTCTCCTATGTAGATCTCACGAATCTTGAACAGTTTGAGTCTTCCATAACAGAAAAAACAAAACTCATTTGGATTGAAACACCATCAAATCCGATGTTAAAACTTGTCGATCTTTCTGCAGTATTTGAAATTGCGAAAAACCGAGGCATCCTACTTGCTTGTGACAACACGTTTGCTACCCCAACACTACAAAGACCTCTTGAATTTGGTTTTGATATTGTGATGCATTCCGCAACAAAATATCTTGGTGGTCACAGTGATGTTGTGTCTGGAATCCTTGTCACTGGGAACCCAGAACTCGCTGAACGCATCCGATTCGTACATAATTCAGCCGGACCTATCTTAAGTCCATTCGATTCCTATCTGGTCTTACGAGGAATCAAAACACTTTCACTTCGCATGCGTCGACATTGTGAGAGTGCTATGAGGATTGCATGTTGGTTAGAGAACCAAAATGATGTCAAACAAGTTATCTACCCAGGACTTCCCTCACACCCACAATTTTCAACTGCTCAAAAGCAAATGAAATTGGATGGTGAGCCAGTGGGCGGTGGCATGATTACATGCATCTTGAATGGTGGTCTTTCAAAGTCAAAAATGTTCCTTGAAAAGTTACAACTATTTTCTCTTGCTGAATCTCTTGGTGGCGTTGAATCGCTGATCGAACATCCTGCGATTATGACGCACGCTTCTGTCCCTCCAACAACTCGAGAGCAACTTGGAATCGATGATGGGCTAATTCGTATAAGTGTTGGCATCGAGGATTGTGATGACCTCATCAACGATTTAGAACAAGCCCTAGCGTAATTTCGTATGAAACTGATCGATCTTAGAGTACAAATCCCTCACGAACGGTCTCCCGATTTGGATAATTGTATTGATGGTGCAAATTCGGGAATTGGTCACGGTGATGAACGGTGGCGACTTCTATGGCGAGACCCTATGCAACAAGAACATCTACAAGCCGTCGATGTTCTTGTGCAATCATTGTTGCCATGTAAAAATTTACTCCTCCTCGGAATTGGTGGTTCTGCTCTTGGTGCAATGGCTCTTCACTCAGCGTTATGCCACGATCAGGCGCCCTCTTTCTTCGTACTTGATAATATTGATCCAAATACTGTACAAGAGATTCTTGGGCAAATTCTCAAAAGCGACCCATCCCTATCGCAAACCGTAGTCGCAATCATTTCAAAATCAGGCGAAACAGCAGAAATCGCAGCATTATCGATGGTGGTTGAATCAACCCTTTCGAATGCTACATTTGTTGCAATTACAGGAAAAGAGGGCTCGTTACGAGAACACGCTATTGAAAAAGGTTGGGCAACCCTCGATGTCCCCACAGGAGTTGGAGGGCGGTTTAGTGTACTGTCCCCTGTTGGTCTTTTTCCAGCTGCGATGTGTGGTATTGATGTACAAAGTCTTCTTGATGGAGCTGCATCTATGGATGATAGGTGCATGCAACTTCAAGATAATCCAGCAGCAACACTTGCTTCGGGGCTCGTTGCAGCACTTCATGGAGGTCAAGATATCCATGTCATGATGCCATATTGTGATCGACTCATGCCATTTGCTCAGTGGTATGTTCAATTGTGGGCTGAATCGCTGGGTAAAATTGGAACAGATGGAACCCGAATTGGGCCAACCCCAATTGCAGCAAGAGGTACAACCGATCAACATAGCACCCTTCAATTATGGAAAGAGGGACCTGCCAACAAAGTCATCGGGTTTATCAACGTCGCTTCCCAACCGAATGTATTACTTGGAGATGAACCGATTGGTCCTTCAACGCAGTGGCTCTGTGGTCAAACCCTAGAAGATTTATTTCACGCTGAAGAAACCGCCACACATGAAGTTGTAAAGGAAGCAGGACAATCGACGTGGATTTTGACACTCCCCGAACTCAATGCTCATTCTGTTGGACAATTAATTGCCTTGTGGCAGGATACTGTTGCGATTGCGGGTCGCCTGTTGAAAGTAAATCCGTACGACCAACCCGGTGTGGAAATCGGTAAACAACTCACCCGAGATTCATTCCGTTAGCACACAGTGGCTGTCACCGAAGGTGACCGTCACACTGCAGGACAGCCCTTCGGACTCGCTCGATTCCTAGAGACGGCGAGCAATCCGTGGTGGGGGAACTTCACCTAAGTCTGTTTGATCGATGGCAGAAGCACCCTCATTTTCTTCACGAATCGCATCGTAGACCTCCTTACGGTGGACAGGGATTGTTGAGGGGGCTTTAATCCCAACCCTCACCTTGTCCCCTCGGATATCTACGATTGTTAACTCTATGTCGTCACCTATCATAATTGTCTCATCTTTATGGCGAGATAACACTAGCATTTTCGGATCCTTCCTCAAGGTTCGCCCTTCCTTGGGCGAGCGTTACTCATTAATCAAATTATGCAATCAACCGTTCTTGAGTTGTTAATCGAACGATCTCATGCCTAGTTGTCCACCGTTTATCAGCGAGAACAAGTTGCATCGCTTGGTGATTGGCTAAATTCACAATAATTGGTCCCTGTAAATTCACAGTTAATGTTTGATCATATTTATTCACAATGACAAACGTCTGTGCTGTATCTAGTGTGGATAATTGAAGTTCATTCATCTGTTCTTTCCGTACGGTTGCTTGGTAATCGGGTACCCACGTCGATGGATCAGTCACAACGAAAGCCAACTCCGCTGCTTCAGTCGACTGTAACCAAAAGAACAGACCATCATTATCTGGCTGCAATAATGCATACTGCGTATAACTAGAGAACCCCAACAATCCCAAAGGGAACTCAAGAATTCTGCTGTCATCTACTTCTACTGTACCGAACCGAGTTGTTTGCACATTCATTCTCTAGGCAATCCTTGTGTGGTCCTGTGAATCCTTCGGAGTCCCACTCCAGTAGCAGGCGACATCCTGTCCGAGGTTCTTGCCGGCACAAACCACATTGCCGACACACCGCAAACCTGTGCGGTCGTCATGCCATCGG
>CAZRPZ010000074.1:0-27063 GCA_964602215.1 uncultured Isosphaeraceae bacterium
GTTCCAGTAGAGGGACCATACAAAGCCGACCACTACAGGTATTGATTGCGGGTATCATTCCCATCTTCTAATGAGTGACCGCCTTACCCACGAATGTGGCCTGGCATTTGTCCGGCTTCGAAAGCCCCTGCACTACTATCAGGAGCAGTACGGTGATGCTGCATGGGGACTTCGAAAAACTTACTTGCTCATGCAAAAACAATACAACCGAGGGCAAGATGGGGCGGGGCTAGGAGTCGTGAAATTCGACATGCCAGCGGGTGATCAATTTTTGTTACGTGTTCGTTCAGATAAACACAATGCGATTGAACGAATCTTCGACGTGATTACCGAAGACACAGAAGAACTCGGTGAAGGGATCACAGCCGAAACAGAAATGGACGCGAAACGGAGCTGTCGTTTTTTAGGCGAAGCATATCTTGGGCACTTGCGGTACGGCACACATTCTGGAAACTCCATGGCGATGTGCCACCCCTTCGTTCGCAAAAGTAATGTTGCAAGCAGAAACATTGCACTTGCAGGCAATTTTAATATGACAAACTCAAATGAATTGTTTCAAAATCTTGTTGGATATGGGCTTGACCCTGTCGGTGATAATGACACGCAAGTCATACTGGAGAAAATTGGACACTTTCTCAATGACGAACATGAACGATTGATTAAGAAATATAAAGACTTTGAAGGTCGTGAATTGGCTGTCACTATTTCTAAAGAACTTGATTTGAGTCGCATGCTAAAGAAAGCGGCCCAATATTGGGATGGTGGATATGTGTTTGCATCGCTTGTTGGAAATGGCGATTCATTTATTTGCAGAGACCCTGCTGGCATTCGCCCTGCATTTATATACATCAATGATGAAGTTGTTGCATGCGCCTCTGAACGTGGTGCACTTGCAAATGTATTCGACGTTGAACCAGACGAGATTCAACAAGTAGAACCGGGACACATCGTTGTCATCAAGCGAGACGGGACAATTGAGGATACCGAGTTCACAACACCGCTTGAACCTCGCCAGTGTTCTTTTGAACGAATCTACTTTAGTCGTGGAAACGACCCACTGATTTACAATCAGCGAAAACGTTTGGGTGCAAATCTTGCTCCGAGGATTATGAAAGTGCTTGGCGATGACATTTCACACTCCTTCTTTAGTTACATCCCGAACACTGCAGAAACTTGTTTTCTTGGATTGCTCGAGGCAGTTGGAAGTGCACTGCGTTCAACAGAAGCAGATGTGATTTGGGACAAAATCCAAGATGGTTCGGTCACTCGAGAAGATTTATCCAAACTCAACCACACTCGCGTCCAAGCAGAACTCATTGCACACAAGGACCAACGATTACGCACCTTTATTACGCATGACGCTGCACGCAGAGATTTAGTCACACATATTTATGACATTACTCGTGGTCTTATTGAAAAAGATGACACGCTTGTCGTCGTAGATGATTCCATTGTCAGGGGAACAACATTACGGGAATCCATTATCACAAGTTTATCGCAACTCAATCCAAAACGAATTGTCATCGTGAGTTCAGCACCACCAATCATGTATCCCGACTGTTACGGTATTGACATGAGCCAGATTGGAAAATTCATTGCGTTTGAAGCCGCCATCGCACTAACTAGAGATGCGGGGAACGATGCCATTCTTGATAAAATTGCCGAAAAATGTAAAGAACAAGAGCAATTGCCGGTCATTGAAATGGAGAATCAAGTCAAAGCGCTGTACGAACAATTTACTCTTAAAGAAATTTCATGCAAAATCGCTGAACTTGTCCGCCCAACTGACCTTGATTGGAATGGGCAACTTGATGTCATTTACCAAGATGTTGATGGGCTTCGAGCCGCCATGCCAGCATATACCGGAGACTGGTATTTCACTGGTAACTACCCGACACCCGGTGGAAATGCAGTTGTTAACCGTGCCTTTTTGAATTGGCACAATGGTGAGGATTCGAAGCGGTCGTATTAACTAGTCGCGGTTTAATTCACCCCTTGGACAAACCACCGCTTTCCCCGTTTCACAATGACGTGACCTTCTTTTCGTAATCGTTTCGCCTGTTCTTTCAACCCGCCGGGATATTTGGGGTTGAGTTCACCTTTTGCTTTCACTGTTCGCCACCAAGGGGTAATCCGTTTTTTGTTTTCGTCTTCTGATTCTTGTGCAGCGTGAGCTGAAATCCATGCAAAAATTCCGCAACACAGTGGGCATGCGCTATCAACATTGTGTTTGTTTGCAAGTTTCTTTCGCAAATCCCCGACTGTTGCCACTTTGCCCTTCCGAATTTTTTTCATTTCTGCATCTACGTCAAGGGGCGAAGGAACAACCATACGACTTCCGTACTGTTTCGCGTTCTTTCCCTTTGGCTGTATGATTTTGGGAAGATCTTTTGAATCTGCCAGTTTCTCTTGCCAACTCTTTTTGGTTCGTGCCATCTGGCTAGTATATAAGTGTTAGCCAGCTCTTGATAAACCAGTTGCATTTGGATTCATTGCCTTCACTGAAGTCTCATCCAATTCAGACGCAGCTTCAAGTGCTGCTTTCTTTATTTCATATTGTTGTAACGCTGCGACCAACTCTTCGGGCTTATTCGTGATTCTCGATGCAGTTTCAGCGATTCTCTGTGCTGTGGACCACAGATCATTTCGTATCGTTTGTTCAAGCGCTTCAGCAAGTTCTACACATGTCCAATAATCAACTGTTGTTTCAAACATTTTTTTACCTTTACTCAATATGCCGCCCACACGTATCGGCAAGTAATTACAGAACGCATGAACATGCATGAAGGTTCGACTTATCAGTAAGATTCGCCTTTATTCTTTAATAAACGCACTTCTACTCAATATATGAGCATAAAAATCGTGCTTTGGCTCAGAGCCAAACGGTTATCGGACGAACGCTGATTTGGCGAGAAGCGTTCCCGAAGGGTTGCGAAATCACTGTTTTTCTGGTCTAATTCGCCGTTCCCGACCCCTTTTTGGATTTGTGATCGATGGTCGATTACTGCCTTGGGGAGATGTTTTTTCAGGATTGTTCACGTATGGCTCGTTATCTCGGACCCAAAGTCAAACTCTCTCGTCGCGTCGGTGTTCCAATTGCGGATATTCCAAAGCACACCGCTAAAAGACAACTTACACCTCCCGGACCCCATGGTTTTCGTGGTCGCCGACTGAAAGATTATGGCGTACGTCTGGTAGAGAAACAAAAACTTCGATACCACTACAACATTCTCGAAAAACAATTCCGTCGGTACGTTGCAAAAGCAAGCCGGATGCGTGGTAACACAGGTGAGGTTCTACTTCAACTTCTTGAACAACGACTTGACAATGTTCTTCGTCGTGCTGGTTTCGTTCGAACGATCTGGGCTGCAAGGCAAATGGTTGTCCATGGCCATGTTCTTATCAATGGAAAGAAAGCAGACCGACCGAGCATCGCGGTCAAAATAGGCGATGTGATTACACTTCAACCAAAGATTCATGATCTTGCAAGAACAAATATGGAAACCCTCGCTGGACATATCGTTTCAGATTGGCTCAATATGAACCCATCCGAATTGACTTGTACTGTCGTTTCAGAACCGACTGCAGATCAAATTCCGTTTGATGTGAACACGAATCTCATCGTTGAATTCTATCGTTAATTCATGTTCAAGCTCCTCCGCAAGTACAGCGTTTGGATTCTCGGCTTTGGCGGGACGTTACTGCTCATTGCATTCCTTGCACCAAACGTCATTCAACAACTTGCTCAACGTGCTGGTTACTCTGGTGCAGTTCAAGCCACGGTCGGTGATGGAGAAGACATCAGCAACGATATCTGGCAACAAAATTTAAGTGAATCTCAAATAATTGATCGGATTGGAGCTACTGTTCCGGGCTTAGGCGAAGTGCAATCACCAGAGCATTGGTTCCTTCTCACACGAGAAGCGGACCTCGCAGGACTCACACCACCCATTGAAGCCGTACCGCAATTTGGATGGAATCCACAAACAATACTCAATATTTCTGGTGGAACTGGTAGGAGTACCCAAGCAGTACTCCAAGCGCTTGCACACCTTCAAGGTGTTAGGCAACTCGTCAGATCTTACCAATCTGCTGGTCGTTTTTCTGACCGTCGACTGCAAAAAGCAGCAGATGATTATTTTTCATCGGTCGCAATTGAAACCGTAGTCATTCCCGCACTTCCTGAAGACAACGGTTCATTCTCTGAAAATGCAATGCAATCACAACTTGATGCATGGGGAGATGTTCCCGAAGGTGAGGGCGATTTCGGGTTTGGATACCAACTTCCAGATCGATTCAAAACTGAATGGTTGTTGATTCCCTCTGCTTCAATTATTGAAACAGCTAGAAATAGTGAGGCGTTTTCATCAAAGGAGCAAAGAAAATTCTGGCGACGAAATGAAAACGACCCTCGTTTCACGACGATTGATACTTCAAATACAAACACCATTCCCACTGAAGTTTCGGATGCCTATCTTGAACAATTGGCACAACAAAAACGTGTAGAAATTGCTCGAAGTGCATCAGAACACTTACGAGCTCCTCGACGGGGAATCGATGAGGTAAACGGTTTTATTCTTCTGCCAGACACTTGGAATGAACAACAACTTTCCCTAGAGAAACTCGCGTCAACTCTGCAAACAGAGTTTGGAATTGCATTACCCGAATATGGTGCAATTGCAGAGTGGACAAGTACTGCAAATGCGAACACGACACCCGTCATCGGAGAAATTTTTGCAATAAATCAAGGTGATACCCCTGTCAATTTTACGACCCTTGTTTCTTCTGCGAAAGAGTTCAATGCAAATGGGCTTTACCGAATTCAAGAGAGCGTCGCTAGCCCTGTTCTTGAGACGAGCAATGGCGACCTCATTCTTTTCAGACTGACAGAAACTGATCCCGCTCGCGCACCACGGAGCATTGAGGAGGTTTCAAACCAAGTGAATTATGACCTTGGACGCATTGCCCGCTGGGAAACACTTCAAGCAGAAGCCGATCTTATCGAGCAACATGCACAGGAAAAGGGGCTCCTCGCAGCATCAATCAAACACGATGCAACAGTTAACTCTCCACAGCCGGTCTCGATGGTTGATACGGGCATTCCTACAATCTTGGGTCCAGAAAATCGCCGATCGCTTATGCTTCAATCAATTGTTGGACGTATTGCTGTTGGTGATGCCGTCTCAGACATGGCATCGACAATTCCTTCTCTTCAACAAAACGACAGAGAACTCATCCAAACGATTATTGATCGAGCGAGCAATTTGCCTCTTGATGTGCCTGTGTCTGAACTACCCATAAGTGACAGAGTGTTCATTTTGCCTTCACCTAAAAACATGGCGCTTGTGCTTGTTCGAGTAACTGGAACAACTCCTGCAAGTAGCGAACTTGTTACTGATTTCACGAGTAGTTCAAGTTCAATTCTACAGACATTGCTTTCATACGATGAACTCGGTGGGGTTGAAAATGTTAGTGAAGCATTTTCATTTGAAACACTCGCAGAACGTCACAATTTTGATCGCCCCCAACGCTCACAACCTGACGATCCTCAAGATGTTGTACAGGTTGACGAAACAGAAGTCAACTAACTTTTGATCCTGCTGGCATAGACCGATCACAACGTAAGACTGCAACATCCTCAGCTTCTTCTCCGATGCGTTTCGTTGCTGCGATGACCATTCCTTCGCTGATTTCGCCACGTATTTTTCTTGGCTCTAAATTCGCAACAATCACGACCTGAGAACCTTCTAACTCTTCGGGTGCATACCACGCTTTCATGCCTGCGCAAATTTGTCTGCCTTCTGGAGTGCCGTCATCGATTTGAAGTTTTAAAAGGCGATCGGCATCTGGGTGCAACTCTGCTTTAGTAACTGTCACGACGCGGAGGTCAAGTTTAGCAAAATCTTCATACGGAATTTGAGGTAAGAATTCGGTCATAACTCGTCAGTTTACTCTACACCGACCGCTTTGGCATCTCGGTCGCTGAGCATCCCGCCATCACTTCTTTGTTTCACGGTGGCGTCTCTCTTCCAAGAACGGTCACAACGTGGCTCATTTCGTAAGTCCTGAACAGATACAGAATCGCCCTCGCACGTCACTCTTGAGACTCCACACAAATCAGAAAGGTCAGATGCATTCACTCCTGAAAGCGATTCTGGAAGGACAAGTCCTGCGTCCAGTGGATTTTCAATTCCCGATTCCTTAGCTTCCTCAAGTGCTTTTAGGGCTTTGCCGCGTGTTTCCATTACATCTGTCCAAATAGAATCAGCGGTATAATCTAGGCATTCAAAGGTTTGGGTATGCACACTACCCGCATCAGCACCGTGAAGTGCTCTCCACGCCTCATCTGCTGTGTGTGGCAAGTACGGAGCGAGTAGTCTTATCAAGGTATCTGCAATGATTCGCACAGTCGAAGTGGTTTGTCTACGACGTTCTGAGTCTTCGCTGTCACAGTAGAGCCGATCTTTCACCGCAGCAAGATAAACTGAGGAAAGTGTGTCATTACAAAAATCATACATCGCTTGGTGAGCGGCTCGGAACTCATACCCTTGAAAAGATTCAACGACCTTCGTAGACATCGTTGCAAGTTCCCCAAGCACCCAACCATCAATCGAGTTAGGTGGCGGCGAGGCAGTAGCATCACCAACGTTGCCAAGCAAAAAACGTAATGTGTTTCGAATTTTTCTGTAACTCTCTCCGGCAACATCAAAATAGGACATATCAACTTTAATGTCATTGTCATACGCAAGTGAACTGACCCACCAACGACATACATCCGCGCCGTACTCTGTAAGTAACTCGTCAACACCAAGCGCGTTTCCACCGCTTTTGCTCATCTTCTTGCCATCTTTGTCTACCATGAAACCGTGTGTGATCACAGATGTAAACGGCGATTGTCCGGTTATTGCTAGGGCAGGAAGCATCGATAGTTGGAACCACCCGCGGTGTTGATCCCCTCCCTCTGAATAGAGCTCCGATGGATACCCAAGTTCACGTTGTTGCATGACAGCATGCCATGACGAACCCGATTCAAACCAGACATCAATAATGTCATGTAACTTTGTGAGTGTACTCAGGTCAAGATTGTCAGGATTTTCCCAACTTGCTAAAAGTTCCGTTGGCCCTTTTGTAAACCACACATCAGAACCTTCTTCAGCGAAAACTTTCGCGATTGCTCGCACTGAACTTGGGTTCATCACAATGTTGCCGACCTCGTCTTGAAACGCAGGAATTGGCAACCCCCAAGAACGCTGTCTTGAAATACACCAATCTGGACGAGATTCAATCATTCCTCGCATTCGATTTTGCGAACGAGGCGGGTAAAATTGAATATCGTTTTCTGTTGCGTGTAATGCTTTATCCCGAAGCGATTTGCCGTCAACTTCAACGTCAACCGCAATAAACCATTGTTCAGTTGATCTGAAAATGACAGGCGTTTTGCTTCTGCCATCATGGGGGTAACTGTGGGTATACATTGAAAGGTGGTAAAGATGTCCTGAATCTTGAAGGTGGTTCACCACTGTTTCGTTTGCATCCCACACTGACTGCCCCTGCAAAAAATCAGGAACCGACTCGTCATACGTTCCATCACCTTGAACTGGACAGTAAATTTGCAAGCCATTGGCAAGCCCAACAATGTAATCATCGGTCCCGTGTCCGGGCGCTGTGTGCACAAGACCAGTGCCATCTTCAAGCGTTACGTGTTCACCTGAAATGATTGGACATGTTCGATCACAGAACACATGGTGGTACTGCATCCCCACAAGCGCTTCTCCTTTACATTTGCCAAGAATTTCGGGAGTTATTCCAGTGATTTCTGCAACTTTATCTACAAGTTCACTTGCAACTATTGTAGTTGTATCACTCAGTTTCACTAACGAATATTCATAGCGCGGTGAGACCGTAATCGCCATATTTGCGACAAGTGTCCACGGTGTTGTCGTCCAAATGAGAAATGAGATCGGTTCTTGAAGTTCAACACCGAAGGCATTTGAGATGGCTTCTGAATCAACTGCGTCAAAATAGACGTAGATTGAAGGGTCATCGCGATCTTCATACTCTAATTCCGCTTCTGCAAGGGCTGTTTCATTTGCAATTGACCAGTGCACTGGTTTAAGTTGGCGGTATACCAAGCCCTGCTCGACCATTTTTGCAAAAACTTCAAGAACTGCAGATTCATACTTGTGGTTCATGGTGAGATATGGATTGTCATAATCTGCAAGGGTCAGCAATCGCTTCAACTGGCCCGTTTGTAGTTTTACATATTTTTCTGCGTATGCTTGGCACGCTTTTCGTATCGCGATTCGTCTTGTTGCATCGTCGAGGGCATTTATTTTTTCGATCTTGCCATTTTCGACAAGATCACTCATCACGCGATGCTCGATTGGAAGACCATGACAATCCCAACCGGGTGTGAATGGACACCGTTTACCCATCATGAGTTGTGTTCGAACAACGATATCTTTTAGTACTTTGTTGAGCACGTGCCCAACATGAATGGAGCCATTTGCATAGGGCGGACCATCGTGGAACACAAATAATTCTGCATCTTCACGATTCGATTGAATCGAACTGTATAACTTTTCCTTCTCCCACAGTTTCATCGATTGTGGTTCGTTTTGAGCTAGGTTGCCTCGCATAGGAAAAGAAGTCTTTGGCAAATGAAGCGTTTTCTTGTAGTTTGGCGTTGTCTGTGTCATCGGTTAATGTTCGTGCAGGATACCTGAATTCTGTTCATGACCTCGCGGTTCATCGTGTGAATGCAATGAAGAAATACCCCATGCAATTGAAAGTCCTAAGAGTAGGGCAAGCGTTAACCCAATTCGATCGTGCCCATGGAACTGAAGTTCTGGCAGTAAATCACTTAAAGATATACAGATAAACATGCCAGCAGAGAATGCGAGAGTTGCCGAAATCACGCTGTCATCCACTACACCAAAAAGCTGAAAGAGAACGACCCCAAAAGGAACACTCAGCGAGAACAAAATGTTTGCGTATTGGGATTTTGCTTTGCTCATGTTGGCAACGCGCATCATTGCAGTCAGCGTTAAGCTATCAAAAGGTTTATGGGCAATAATTGCGACGAAGACACCAACGGCAAGTGGGAATCCACCAATATTCCAAGCAGCTCCTAGAGCAATTCCCGCAAACAAACTGTGTATTGTTAAGCCAATAAAAGCCCCAACCCAAGTGAGTTTGTGTTCGTGCCCACATGAATGAGAATTGGTGTCCCCAACTATTTCATGGCAGTGTGATGGAAGAAATCGTTCAAGCAAGAAAATAGTCAAAAAACCCACAAGAGCGAAGAGCATCACACTTCTCATTTCTCCAAGTAAAAGTGCTTCTGGCAACAAATCAAGAATTGCTACCCCAGCCATAATTCCCCCTATAAAACTCATTGCCAGTTGCATTCGATTGTGCGTTGGCTTCATCAATAATGGCAAAACACCGCCAAGCAACGAAGCAAGAGCTATTCCTATACAAAATAAATAGAGATACAACATGGGGCAAAATAGAACTTTAGAGAGAGGGTAATTATATGTAGAATGCAGAGATGACGCAGTCAACTGCGGGCAAGAAGAGAGGCAAGCCCACGAACAACCCTTGGTCAACCCCTGCGATGCAGCAGTATCGTCAGATGAAAGAAGCTCATCCTGAGTGTGTGCTTTTCTTTCGCATGGGTGATTTCTATGAAATGTTTGATGAGGATGCTCGTGTTGTTTCAAAAGCAATCGGTTTAACCTTAACTCAGCGTGGGAATGGGATTGATATGGCTGGTGTACCTTTTCACGCTGCTGAAGGATACATGCGAAGAATGGTCGAGGCAGGATTTCGGGTAGCTGTGTGCGAACAACTTGAAGATCCAGCCCAAGCAAAGGGCGTTGTGAAGAGAGGTGTCACCCGTGTTGTAACACCTGGAACGCTCGTTGATGAATCATTACTAGATGAGTCTAAGTCAAACCTACTTGGATCGATGTATAACGACGGCACCACAATATCAATCGCATTTACCGAACTCTCTACTGGCGCGTTTGAATTACATCAATGTTCAAAACACCGAGTTGGTGACACGCTCGAACGACTTGGACTTTCAGAAATAATTGTTGCTGAAGACGATGAAGAACTTGCAATGATCCCTGCAAAATTTGGTGTTGCAGTATCTCCTCGCCCTTCTTGGATGTTCCGAAGGGACGAGGGAATTGCGTTGTTGACCTCACAATTTGGTGTCACAACCATTGAGGGGTTCGGTTTGAATCCAGACGACGCTAGAGTATGTGCTGCAGGTGCGTTACTCGCATACATTAAGCAAACACAAACCGAAGATGCAATGTTTTCGCACCTTCGCCCTCCAGTTATTCGAAATGAAACCTCTTTTGTCACTCTCGATGCAACAACTCTTCGAAGTTTAGAAATTGAACAAACGATCCGTGGTGGTACTGTTGAGGGCTCATTACTTCATGTCATGAATAGATGCAAAACTGCGATGGGCAAACGGTTGCTTCGACAGTGGCTATGTAATCCACTTGCGGATCGGACAGCGATTGAACAACGCCAAGTCGTTGTTCAAGGATTTGTTGATGACGGGAACATGTTGCGTCATACACAAGACACGCTAGATAGTATTCAAGACATTGCCCGCATTGTTGGGCGTGTTTCGATGGGGCGAGTCACCCCGCGTGATATTGTTGCTCTTGGAAAGTCAATACATGTTTGCAAGGAACTTGCTGCAAGAATTAACTCGCCTTCAACAAAACACATTAAACAGGAAATCGATAATCTTGCGATGTCATTGCTTCCGCTTGCGGAATTGATTCAATCGCAATGCGCCGAAGAACCCCCTGCACACATGCGGGTTGGTGGATTGTTTAGGGATGGCATCGACCCTCAACTCGATGAAGCAAGAACACTGCAACGTGATGCGGGGTCGTGGTTATCAACGTACCAAGCAGAACTTTCAGAGCAATCTGGAATTGGTTCTATTAAGGTTGGCTTCAATAAAGTATTTGGATATTACATTGAAGTCTCTCACGCTCAAACTGTTAATGTTCCAGACTCTTTTACTCGGAAGCAAACTTTAAAAAATGCCGAGAGGTACATCACTCCAGAATTAAAAGAATTCGAAAATAAGGTGCTTAATGCTGAATCATTAGCAATCTCTCGAGAGCAAGAATTGTATTCCATGCTTTGTGAAGAAATCTCATCACATATAACCTCGATTTCTGCATTTGCAGATGTCGTTGCGATGCTCGACACACTCGCATGCTTTGCTGATGTCGCTCAATCGTACAATTTTGTCAAGCCAACCTTAGTTGATGAGCCGACCATCGAAATCACTGAGGGTCGCCACGCTGTTCTAGATCGACTCTTACTTGACAAATTTGTCCCGAACAATTGTTCACTGCAAGACAAATCACTCGCTTTCATTACTGGACCAAATATGGCGGGTAAATCAACATACATACGGCAAGTAGCATTGATGACAATTCTTGCGCATACTGGAAGTTATGTTCCTGCAAAAAGTGCAACGATTGGAATGGTTGATCGTATTTTTACTCGTGTTGGTGCTAGTGATGAATTACACACTGGTCAATCAACATTCATGGTTGAAATGGTTGAGACTGCGAACATTTTGAACAATGCAACGAACAAGAGCATGGTGATTCTCGATGAAATTGGTCGAGGCACGAGCACTCTTGATGGGCTCTCTCTCGCTTGGGCAATTGCTGAAACTCTTGCTTGTTGTGGCTGCCGAACATTATTTGCTACGCATTACCACGAACTGACAGCCCTAGCCGACCATGATGACTCTATCCAGAATTTACATGTCACCGTTCGAGAGTGGAAGGATGACATCGTATTTTTATATGGAATCAAAGAAGGAAGAACAGATCGAAGTTACGGTATTCATGTTGCAAAAATTGCTGGTGTTCCCAAAAATGTGATTGTGAGGGCAAATGAAATTCTTGAAACATTGACGGTGCATACACAGCAAGCAAGCGAAGAGAGCACGCAGCATTCCATGACTCCGCAAATGAGTTTGTTTACAGAATATTTACCTCACCCTCTTATTGAGGAAATCAAGGGAATCGATATAAACTCGTTGAGTCCGTTAGAGGCGTTTGAATTGCTATGTGATTTTAATCGCCGTGCTTCTGACGGAGGCGAGTACTGAGCCGCAACAGCAACTGCACACGTTCAAATTCGTTGAGCCACTCTTGGAGGGTTTCATCGAACTCGTCTTGAGGAACCTGTGCAGAAGGAATCTCACAAGATGCACCAAGTTGGCGTGCTGCGATAGCACGATACCGAGTGAGAGTTCGATCGCCCAGAATACTCACAGGCTCAAAATCTTCTGCCATAAAAAGAACTGTAGGCACTCGGTTTCCGGCATTGATGGTCAGTTTGTCTGAAAGTTCGATTGCTTCATCTCGGTCAAGCCAACGAAGGTCAATCTTTGGTGATGCCGACGCGATTGATGCGAGCATTGGACCTTGTGAAGAACAGTCACCACACCAAATTCCTGACAAGACAAGAACCTTCATCTCTCGACCAAATGTACCTAGCAAAGATTGCTGCTTGGTAGTCAATACACTTTTTGTATCATTCTCTCTCCACGCTGTTGCTTTACCGGGAGTTGAAGCGAGATAAGCGTCATAGGATTTCGCGCGTGTAAACCACTCTTGCAGTTGGCTGGCCGTTACATTGATTGGCATCAGAACAGTTTACTCTGGACTTGGCCAGATTATCCAATCACCATCAGATTTTTCTTCCCAAGCGAATGCTTTGGAATCGAACTGGGCATTGTCATCTTCCTGATTAAACCCGACTGAATAAATTATTGGCTTGCCATCAACAAATGTTATTAAGAGAGGTTTTCCATTCCATGCGTCTACGACCCCAGCACCAGTTAAATCTGTTGGCCAACGTCCGGTTTCGTTATATGTTTGTACAGCAAAAAGTACAGCAAGTGTTGCGTCTCGTTTTGCTCGAGTGTATTTCCCTTGTAACATTGCTTTTTCAAGCGCGGGAACAAGTAAGTCGACAAGGAAATATGGGTCAAGAGTAGACTTTGCGGATTCCCAAGGCGTGTTATACAAACTGTTTTGTTGTTTTAATTCATGGAGGGGGATCAAACTTTGTTCTTCTGTGAAGTTCAGCCGCCTGTTGTATTCGTCATGCATCTCCTTTCGTGATGCATAACAGATGTCTGCAATTGGGGCAAGAAAAACTGGAATGAGTGAACTATTTGCTGAGTCAGATGAAACTGTTTCAGTAAATGCAATCAATTTTGTCGCGTCAACTGGAATAATTCGACCATCACCGTTCCCGTCATCTGTGTAGATTCGTTGCAATAGGTCATACATGAAATATCGCTCGCCATCCAATCGGATACTCAATTTGTCTTCAAGTGATGCAAGGTCATTCCGTATAGTTGTGATTTGGTCCTTTGAAAAGGTTGTGGGGGCATGAGCAACAATGTCACCAAGTGTGGAAAAAGCAATGACATATATTGAGTGAGATACAAGATCACTAATAAGAAGCGAGTGCTCTCGAACGTGGGTTCCAATCTGTAATAATGATTGAATATCTTGTAGGCATCTGGATGCATCACCATTCGCAGCTGCTGATTTCGCATCTACTGAAAGAAGAAACGCCATTTGTCTCATTGGGCCAAGTTGCGGAAGCAGTACAGAAACTACAAACCCATCGAGTAGTTCTTCACTCTGTTGTGAAGCGTATTCATCCGGCCAAAGTTCTTTATCCTCTTCGCTCACGTGCCCTTGCAGGATGAAGCCGAATCCACTCTTTGATGTTGCTGTGTGAAGAGTGGTGAGTGTATCTGAGTGAGTGGCTAACCAGTCTTCAAAATGATTCCAACCTTGTTCATCTGGCCATGCTGGCTCTTCAATTTCTTCGTCAAGGAACACGCCGCCTGGCATTGGATTCTCGCGTATAGCAATACTAACTTCTCGATAAGATGGCCAAGCGCGTTCATGTTCTGGTACAGACGTTGCTTTTTCGTTCAAAAGTGCAACGTAATCAATTGAGATTGTCGCCGTCCGATTCAACGCAACAATCACCCACCCCGTGTAAACCAATACCACGATAAAAATAAAAACAACTATCCAATTCCTGATTCTAATCATCATACTCACCACTTCTCTTTTCACTGCATTGTATACCTTCCCTAAGAATCTATCCTCTCGCCTTTTTTCGCTCATACGAAAAAAGGCCTCACCCGGCTCAGAGCCAGACTGCGCTTGGGTAAAGCGGGAAGAAGCACCCACATCTATTGCTATTCAGCCGCTTGCTTTTTGTCAATCCAAGGGAAAAAAGCGCTTATGGGCTCTGAGCCAGAAAAACAGATTGCAAAAATGGTTCTGAGCTATTGGTTTGAAAGAGACCAGCATTGTTCGAGTACATCACGAACGCCTTCGTGTGTGGCACCCGAGCAGGTATTAGGTGAATTGAGGTGTAAATCGTTTGCGATTTGGGTGATGGTTGATTCACGTTCCTCTGGTGGAAGCAGATCGATTTTGTTGAAGACAACAAGTTCAGTTTTAGAGGCAAGTTCGGGAGAGTATCGGCTCAATTCCTCTCGTACAGTCTTGTAGTTCTTAACAGGATTACTTCCATCAACAGGCATCACATCAACAACGTGAAGTAAGAGACCTGTTCGTTCAATGTGTTTGAGAAAACGGTGCCCAAGCCCTGCCCCATCTGCAGCTCCTTCGATAAGTCCTGGAATATCTGCAACGACCAATCTTCGATTGGTGTCAAGTTCAGCAATTCCAAGATGAGGCTGAAGGGTCGTAAATGGATAATCTGCAACCTTGGGTCTTGCTGCTGAGATTGCAGAGAGTAACGTTGATTTTCCCGCGTTGGGTAAACCCACCAAACCAATATCCGCAATCAGTTTTAGTTCAAGGTTCAGAATATGTTCCTCGCAAGGTTCACCATTTGTTGTCTCGCGTGGAGCTTGATTCGTCGCTGATTTAAAATGCTCATTCCCCCAACCCCCCTTTCCGCCCCTCGCCACAATTAACTTCTGCCCATCTTCAGAAATATCTGCGAGAAGTTCCTCTGATTGTTCAAGTCGAACAAGTGTGCCAAGAGGCACCTTCACAACACAGTCTTCGCCATTCGCTCCATACATCTGGCTACCCTTGCCCTGCTGACCATGCGTAGCTCGATAGTGAGGTCGATGTACCACTGACAGAAGCGTGTCGATACTTTTGTCACCAACCAAGATAACACTCCCGCCATCACCGCCATCTCCACCATTTGGACCACCTTTTGGGATGAACTTTTCCCTTCTAAAACTCATACAACCATCACCACCCTTGCCACTTCTAACAAAGATTCTGGCTCGATCAACTAACATTTGAATTCCAAAATAGGGAGTAAATTTTCCGCGTTAATTCACTGCGGTAAATTGTGGAACTGATTCTTCACTTGGGACTATGTCGACAAATCGTCCTCTGAAGCGTACTGTGCCTGGCTCTGTTGCAAATAGTGTGTCATCGTTCCCGCGTCGTACCATGTAGCCAGCTTTGAACTTTGTGCCGCATTGACGAACGATTATTGAGCCCGCTTTGGCTACCTCGCCACTATATAACTTTATACCACGATATTGAGGATTTGAATCGCGTCCGTTGTTGGTTGAGCCACCGCTCTTTTTATGGGCCACAGTAATTACTCCTTGTTCATTACTCTCATACACATGAGAGCCCCGTATTGTATCAATCCGAGTGCTGGGATTCAACCACCTCTTACATTACCTATAAATCCACTTTTTCGTCGCGCTATTCACGCCAATAATCGTGCCATTATCCACCCCCAATTGTCGTACGCTCGTCCCGCTATCAACTGGGCGGGATGGAAGTGGTTGCAGGTGAATCTGCTCAAGACCTCCGTTGACAGACCAAGAATATTGGAGAACACGATGTAGTTTTTTTGTCTCTCCTGAAATTGGGAGTGAGACGTCTACGGTATCCCCGCTTACACCTCCAGCAAACACTTGAATTTCACGAACATCCTCATGCCCTGCCTTCCAAATTGTGAGACCCCGTATTGCATTTTCCTCACCACGCAACAATGGACCACTGGCGTCTGATTGTGATTTCATAAGTGGATCACCGAACATGTCCAAAAGAGTCAGTTGAACATTCCGAGGAACGTCTTCCCCATCCTCAATAATTTCCCCCTTGTCTGTGACAAGATCAAATTGAGGAATCCAACGGCGGTCTTCTTTTGTCTCGTTCGTCACCTCGTAAACGAGAATCCAATATCCACCGCCCGTGGAAGTATCGCGATAAAAACGTAAATCACTCGTTTCTAATCGCAATTGCCATCGATGTGCACGATCAGAAGCCTTTGGATACCCGTGAACTGAACAAACAATCGATGTAGTAATGAGTAAAGTAAGCGTACAAATGAATAATCGCATCATAAATTCTCCTGACAGTGCAACATTCTAGCAGTCGGATACGATTTGGTGATGATTGTTCCGAAGAATAAGCATCTTGAAGCCGCAAGAGCAATCCTTGGAAGTACATATCAAGGAAAATCTCTTCTCAAAGCCCTTGAGGGTAAGGAAGTGGATCAATACCAATTTGTAACAAAGGATTCCAATCGTATCACTGAAGCCATCCTACTCGTCAATCACGAAGGCTCCACGACAACGTGCATTCCAACTCCTCCAAAGTCACCAGATGATATCGAGAGAATAGGCGAGCTTGTCCTCACCGGACTCGAGGAAGTTCGAGGTAGGGGTTCAAAACTCGCACAAGCAATTATGGGTGTGAACGATTCACTTCTTGCATCAGCATGCGAATATGCCGGCTTTGATAAGTTAGCCATCTTGACATATATGGAACGGGCAACGTCCACTACCTCTCCACAATTTTCTATAGCGGATGTCTCGATGCTCTCCTCACTTGATTCAACCGAAGAAGAGATTCGTAATGTGCTCCAAGAAACGTATATTGGCTCTCTGGACTGTCCAAAAATTCATGGGTTACGAACAATTGAAGATATTATTCGGGGACACCGTGGCCAAGGGGTCGTAGATTCACAACTTTGGACTATTGCTTCACTAAACAACATACCCGCCGGAATTCTCATACTCAACCCAGTTCAAGAAGCAGCGTGTATGGAATTAATATATCTTGGTTGCACACCTCAATCAAGAGGACAAGGTGTTGGCAATGCACTCATGCAACTAGCAATACAACAAACTCAAGCAGTTGGTATCTCAAGGATTACGCTAGCAGTTGACTCTGAAAATTCTCCTGCAATTTCGTTGTATGCGAGATGGAATTTCAAGCCAACGTATAACCGAATTACGTTTATAAAAAAGTTGTACTGAAGTTGTCCACACTTTGTTGACATTCGTCAAATCGCAAAAAATAAAATTTTATTTTCTGGCGTTGATCCAGTGAAACACTGAAGTTACGTTCATGGGGTTGGAAGAAAACAACAGGAAGTTGACAGCCACCGCTTGCAAATCCCTGTCGATTCTATACCCTCCACGAACTGCTCAAGGACGAGTAGTGCCGAGCGTTTGACACGAAACTCGTGCATCAAATTCAGGGGGCGGATGTCGGAAGGACTCCTCTTTTTTACCATTTTTACGCCGCACGAACGGACTGGTTTAGAGATTTCATGTCCCAACAACAAATGTCTCCAATCGAACAGAAACTGAGAGATGAACTCAGTTATTCAATTGGGAAAAGGCCATACAGGATGTGGTTTACAAACACTGATGTACGTTGTTCTGAAGATTCTGTAAATATTTTTGCCACAACCCCTCTTGCAGCGAATTGGATTTCTCAACGATTCTGCGCGGTCATCGAAGATGCAGCTAAAAGCACCTTTGGTAGAGAAATACCTGTGCATATTTCGGTGCAGGAAAAAACAGTTCAAGAATCTTCTACTTCTGAAGTTATTGATTGCCCTAAAACACCAATCAAGAAACGTACTCGGTCAAATACCTTACTCAGTTTTGATGATTTTATTATTGGCCAGTGCAACCAACTTGCTTGTGCTGCTGCAAAACAAATCACTCAAGATGGTGGCAATTCGATTTCTCCGCTCTTTATTCATGGGGCATGTGGCGTTGGTAAAACACATATCCTCCAAGCAATCTGTTTACTCGCAATGAAGTCTTCAAGAAGCAAGGTCAGGTATGTTACGGCAGAGCAATTTACAAACGAATTTATAGCGAGTTCTCGGTCTGGCGAATTCGTCAGGTTTAGAGCCCGCTACCGCAATTTAGATGTTCTGGCAATTGATGATGTTCACTTTGTTGCGAATAAAACGAAAACTCAGGAAGAACTCCTCCATACGCTTGATGCTGCTGGTCTTCGAGGGGCACGCCTCATCCTTGCTTCAGATGAAGATCCCCGCCATATCCGCCGGCTGAACCGTGCTTTGGCAAACAGACTCGTAGCAGGGATGATTGCCGAGGTTCAGCGCCCAGACCGAACCACTCGGTGTTCAATTATCCAAAAACTCACCCGAGAGAATGGATTAGCGATTACGGATGGTGCTATTGACCGGCTAGCGAGTCAAGCTGTTGGCTCTGTTCGGGAAATAGAGGGTACAGTCACTCGCCTGAGAGCAACTGCAATGGTGTTCAAGAATAATGGCGATTCGATAATTGACGTCCAAGACGTGGAGCGACTTTTGCGTACAACTCCACCAACCTCACTCCCAATACGAATGGTTGATGTCATTGAAGTAACCGCAAAACGAGCAGGTCTCAGTGTGCAAGAACTCAAAGGACCCTCTCGGGCTTCTACGGTCGTCTTTTGGAGGAGTGTTGCAACGTACATCGGCAGAAAACTCACAATGAAAAGTTATCCAGAACTTGCAATTGCGATGGGTAGAAAAAATCACTCAACAGTCCATGCTGCCGTCAAACGGGTAACTCAATCCCTTGAGCAGGAGCCATCAACAATCAAAATAAAAGATGAATGCCTTGACTTAAAGGAAATAATTGATCAATTGACGTGGGGTGTACGATCAAGAGCGAACGAAAATACAGAGGCGAAAAGACCGTGATTCCGAAAGGATTTGGACACGATTGATTGGCAGGAGAAGCAGTTCAAAGGATTTGACTGCTTCTCCGAGCCAATTCAACATGAAAATTCTAATGATGATGCTACAATCATCGCATGAGCACCCTGCGAATTCTCCCAAGTATCATCGCTCTTACACTTACAGCAAGTGTGTTCGGTTCTCATGGAAGCGACCACTCTGAAGCCGCCCTGCGTCAACTTCACCGAGCAACCAAAATTCAAAAGGATAACAGCCACCTTTTGAGTCTTGCTGCACTTCGGGCTTTACGTGATCCTGATTTGCGCCCATTCTTTCATCAGTTTTCTCAACATCCCCACTGGGCTGTGCAAGTTCACGCAGTCCTAGGACTTGCTGAATTAGATGATGAAAAAACAATCGACCCATGGCTTGTCCAACAAATTTCACCAACAGCCCGAGAACATGTCATCGCACAGGGCTTGGATGATGGTCTATTCCGTATTGAGCAAATTGAAACACTCTTAAAGTGGCCCCTACTAGAAATCTCCCCTCGGCTCTTGCTTCTTGCGGATTTACAACTACTTACTGAAATTAAAAACACTGAAATGCTCAAAGAGCTTTCCAACAATACCGATTTAACTGTTGCAATGTTTGCAGCACTTCTATCTGAAGACGAAAAGAGTATTTCTGATACAACTACTAACCTCCGCAGAGCAACGCGTACTGATCGAAGCAAATCACTTCAAAGAACATTTCAACTAATCAGACAGTACAAACCCAAAAGCACAAGTGTGTGGTTGCAAAATTTACTAGAAAACAATTCTGTTTCCCTTACTGACCAAGAACGATATTGGGCGCTCTATACGTTGCTTTGGATCGACCAAACTGCAGGGCTCAAGGTGTGGGATAGAGCATTCTCAACTGAACCAGATCGTGGGAATCAAGTAAAATATCTACTCCTGCTTCTTGAGGCGGGGATTGCACCGACGGCTGACCATGTAAAAAGACTTCAAATTGACCTTGATGACTCTCTGTTGGGGCTGATGGTTCGTGCTGCAATGGTCAATAAAAACCAATCAGAAGTCGCAACTGAGGATCTGCAAGCTCTTGTCGAACTAGTCCAAAAGGGACATCGATCTTCCACCGAGTGGGCGTTTCGAGTTGCAATGAACCACTTAACAGACGAGCACGCAAAGCAATTCTACGCTTCACTCTCTGTGATTCCAGAATCTCCAAGTCCTCGTCGTATAGATGTCGCCATTAAATCTTTCATTTTTCTGATTGATATTGCTCCTGAAAAGGCATGGGAAATTTTACAAAATTCTAAAGATGACTCTGCACAACAAGAATTGCTACTCCTTGCAATGTTGCAAATTCCAAACGAAGATACTATTAAAGAAGCAGCGAAAATTAGAAGAATTGGTTTAAATAAAGCAGACATTATGACGTTACTCCTCATCGCTCGAAGTTCGACTCCATTGCAAGAAAATGATCAAGAACACCTTGGAATTATTGCCGCGGGTGGTGGCCACTTAAGTCAAGGACTTGAAACTCAAGCAGCATGGCTATATCTCAAACGCATGGGACTTGCTGACAAAGCACTTGCTGCAGTTCGTCCAAAATAACACTATCGTGTCCTCCCAAATTCCACTTAGTTGTGCAGATATTACTGACCGCGAAATACAGGCAGCGATTGATGCTTTGCAGAGTGAACAACTAGTCCTTGGGCCGTGGACTCGTCAATTTGAGAAGGCAATCTCAGGACATGTTGGAAGCGAATACGGGATTGCAACGAACTCTGCACAAAGTGCGATGCACATCACACTTGAAGCCCTTGGCATCCGACAGAATGACGAAGTTATTACATCTTCATTTTCTTTTCCATCGAATGCATCAACTCTTGTACAAATGGGCGTAACACCTGTTTTTTCTGATTGCGACGCCAGAACATTGAACATGGACCCTAATGATGTCACTTCAAAAATCACGAGTCGCACAAAAGCAATTATTGCATCTCATACATTTGGAAATCCTGCTGGTATAGATGCTATTTCCAGAATTGCTCAAGAACAAGAAATTCCTCTTATTGAAGATGCCACTCAAGCAATTGGGAGCAAATTACGTGGCAGGCAAGTTGGATCATTCGGAAGAGTTGCAATTTTTGCGTTTCACTCAACAACCCAGTTAACGAGCGTTGAGGGCGGTGTTATCACAACAGATGATGACATGCTCGCGAAACAGTGCCGCTTAAGACGCAATCACGGCTTCATTTCTGATCCATCGTTAACTACTGATGAATTACACCGCGTTCGAACTGATGAACTTATGCATACAGTTGGCCATGGATACCGCCTTAGTGAGGTCCATGCAGCAGTTGGAACAATTCAAATGAAACGCCTTAGTGAAATAATGCGACGGCGTAACCAACTTGCGCAGTGGTACACTCAATTACTTGGTGGGGTTGCTGACATCATGTGCCCAACCATAGAGCAAGGCGTCGAAATGAGCTGGGATGGTTTTGTAGTTCGTCTCAGTGACCGCTTCAGTCGGGAGGATCGAGACGAACTCATCAGAGGATTACATCGCCATGAAATAGGCGCGGCTGATTATTTCCAATCGGTACCTTCGCTTCCACCGTTCTCTAAAACTTATAGTGAAAGTTGCTGCTCTGTTTCTCACTCCATTTCAAATCGCACTCTAGCTTTGCCATTCTTTACCTCAATGACAAGGCGTGAAGTTGAAATTGTTTGTCAAACACTCGAGTTAATGCTAACACGGGGAACTTTTTCAGGGAGTTAATTACTATTTATCAGCTCGGTTTCTTCTTGGCGTTGAATGTGTACGATTGGTGTCTCGTCAGGATTTAACTCAGTGTTGATGATGTGACGCAACACGGAAACTTTGTACGAGCCGCTAAGTGCATCGATTGCAGTTTTCGCGGAAGAGTGTTCTAACTGTAAAATTCGTGTTGCTTCAGCAGATGGATGATCTACTTGCCGAACAACGATCGTTTCTTGCTGAGGCCTTCGGCGATCAATCATACATCCTGAGAGCAGCACTGCTATTAAACCAACCGCAATCGCAATCTGCTTTGCATACGATTCTGTTACTGGCTGAACTGCTAATAGAGTTTGAGGCACCTGTACAATTTGAAATTGTATTTTTGAACCAGGAATGACGGATAAAATCGTTGAGCGAAGCACATGCAGAACTGCATCTTCTCCGCCAAGTTGTTCGCTTCTTGTTGAAAGCCATGATGAAGGCAGTGAAAGTTTCACCACTGGTTGCCTGTCTTCCCGCCAAGGAATTGCCCGCTCACTTGCTGGGGGGTGTACCATTGAGACTGA
Organism: uncultured Isosphaeraceae bacterium; assembly: GCA_964602215.1. Taxonomy (GTDB): domain Bacteria; phylum Planctomycetota; class Phycisphaerae; order Phycisphaerales; family SM1A02. The sequence continues at coordinate 22,392 of CAZRPZ010000074.1, forward strand.
AATGGTTGCAACGCTTAACCCCAATGCACTGTCAATCTTCTGGCGAATATAGTCTGAATTAAAGGCAGCTTTTCCTTCTGCTGTTTCGTGAATAGAGGTTGCTGGAAATTGATAGTGCGTGTTTGAAAGTTCTTCGCCCTCGTCCGAATCCCCAAGGAGGTTTGATTCATCGTTTCGCGAAGTAGGGTGTATATTCAATGACCATAAAATACCAAGACTACACCCAACAAAACCCAGAACCACAAGAGATTGTTTGAGACGAATATTCATCTGATTTTGAACTCCATCTCTTCATGTAATTCAGATTTGTATTGGTTGCATTCCATCGCACGTGTTCCTTCTTCAAACTTACGTTCACCGCAAGATTGAACCCAACAGTGCATCCATGCACTACTCCCCGTATCTATCGACTTTTAGAGCGTTATGCCCGTATTAATTTGGTGTATTTGGGGACCTCTTGCGAATTTTCAAGAGAATAAAAATTGAAAAAACAACCATTAATAATAGAAATGAATAGGATTCAAAAAAAGAAGCTCTCTCTATTTCTGCTTGGTGCATCACTGTTAGGTCAATATTGTTGCCAGAAGGCCAACTAATATCAAGGACCGTTGTTGTGCCATTCCGCTCGACACCAAGCATACTGAGACCAAGGGGGGATGGAACCAATGACCACCGCCCCTTAGGCACTTCACACGTAGCTATTTCTATTCGTTTTCCCTGTTGAATACCAACAATATGTGCTAATCCATTCTTTATTGAAACTAGAATTGGCCAGTCGTCTTTTGCTAGAATCGTCTCGAATGTTCCTAAAAGTGAAACGGTTTCACCAACAACCCACGTTCCATCCGAGAGTGTCCACAAAGTCACTCCATCTTCACTTGGAACTGCTGCTATCGTGGTTCCTGAAAGAATCGTAACCCGTGCGTTCGGCTTTTTGAGTGTTGGAAGTTCTTTCCAATTCGTTCCATCGAATGCGTTCAATAGTAATGAACTCCCGCCACAGCAAACAATAATTGAGTGTTCTGAAGACAACACATCTGTTGGGGATTTTTGAAGATGCAAAATGCTTTGTAATGACATTTTTGCAGTGACATCTCTGTGCGCCGAAACACTTTGTGGGATTGAGTACAACGAGATGTTTAAGTTGTAATCAACACAAAAAATAGAATTTTGAAATAGAACAATATGTTCAGGTCGGTGGTTTAATCGCTGAAGAAGTTGGTAGGAGTCTGTTGAACTTCGACTACACAATGCATAATCAAGTCCTTTCGTTTTTGGGTCAAAATTCACCACGGTTGGATCAGTGTCCCCAATAAACCAAAGCCCAGAATCATTGCCTGTTGCCGCAAGTTGAGGAGTTGCAACAAATAGACACGCTGCAACTAAACCAATCATTGAATGTTCCCTTTCAAAATTTTGACAGGTTTCAATGCACTCTTTAGATAGTCCAGATTCATCACTCGTTCTATTGGCTCATCTTCGACAATTGTTGAAAGAGATGAAAAAGCAATCTTAACTTCTGCATTCCCTTGATTATCAGAGATATCGATAAGCCCACCCGTATAAGGCCAATGAAGTTCGTGTGCGTTTTCAATTTCAACTTGAATGGAATTCCTATGCAATGCTTTCGCTACATGATCTCCGTCGACAAACTCGATTTGAATTGGACGGTGGGTTGTTGGCTCAAAAGTTGTTGTCCAGCGTCTATTTTTTCCATCTATTACAGTAACCTTTTGCCCATCAACATTCATTTCGCCTATTGGGAGATCCTGTAATCCAAGAAGGATGAGAGCCAAATCAATATCGTGGAACATTCCTTGTTCTCCGCCAATAGTGAGCGTGGGTTCATCCCCCATCAAGTCAAAGAACCAGACATCCTCTCCAGTGCCACCAAACCACGCAATAAGTTCACCGAGTTTTGAAATACGAAGCGAAATCGAGTTGCCTTGTTTCCAGAAATCCAAATCGCCCTGTTCATTGTGCGACCCCTTCTCATCTGTCCATTTAAATTCGATTACTCCTCGGCCGACAAGAATTGCAAATTGAGAGGTTCGGTTGGTCTGATGCATGACGACAACTGATGGTGTCCATTGCTGTTTTGAAGCAACTGGATCCTTCGTTGCACATGCCACCACAAAGAACCCAACCAACAAAAGAAGCCGCATTACAAATCACCTTGCAAAATTTCGCTCAATTGTTCAGAAAGATGTTCAATTTCTTCTTCAGCGATTCCGGGGTTTTTTACCTGAACAGGGTCGCAATCTGTCCCTCTGAATCGTAGAAGCCACAACTCCCCCCCTTCATATTCTTCCCTGCCAACGAGTTGCAATTTCCGTTTTCTGAGCAAAACAAGTGCCAAAATATAGCGAAATGCTATTCTTTGAGGACGTTGGTCGCTTGCTAATCGTTCAAATAAATCGACAAGAACAGCGTCATCAATCTGAATATCTGGCTTTTTGCCTGCTTCAGGCACGGTATACCGCCAATTACTGAATAATCTATCTGGTCGATACCCGCTTTCCCAAGCTTCTTCGCTGTAATCAAATCGATCAAAGCCCTCATCTTCTTCTCTTTCGCATAATGCAGCCATTGCAAAGGTGCTTGGGGCGAGTGGTTTTCCAGATGAAGCACATACACCTGTTGGTCTTGAGACACCTTGTGAATTTCCAAATCGTGACATATATGAGAATCCTACGGTATCCGCGTATAATTGGAAGTACATGACGTGGACAATTTTTGGTTACGACGTATTTGAGACGATTATCGAACTCCTCATCATCTGGCTGAGTGTCTTTTTAGCATTCCGCTTCCTCCAAGGGACTCGTGGAGGTGGTGTTATTCGGGGGCTCGTTATTCTCTTGTTCCCACTTTGGCTCCTCCAGATCCTTGCAGATTGGACAGGTCATTTTGATCGGTTGGACTTTTTTGCTGAACAGTTTTTAACGTATGTTTTCTTGTTACTCATCATTATTTTTCAGCCCGAACTTCGCCAAGCAGCTGTCCGCGTAAGCCAATCTGGATTACTTGCAAGGTTCAGAACGGCCTCTTCGATTGGGGATACAACCATTTCCGCAATCTCTGAAGCCTCAATTTTCTTAAGCCGAAACCAATTTGGGGGTCTTATTGCAATTGAGCGTGAAAACAGTACTACTGATCACGTTGTTGGCGGGCAGCAACTTGATGCGCTGGTAAATGCTCCGTTATTGAAATCAATTTTTTGGCCTAACAATCCATTGCATGACCTTGGGTGCATAGTTCGTGGAAATCGAATCGTAAAAGCGAGCGTGCAGTTTCCGCTTGCTGATGATTCTGTGATGCTATCCTCCGATCTTGGCTCAAGACATCGAGCAGGTGTAGGATTATCAATGCGGTGCGATGCAATCATCATTATTATCAGTGAGCAAACTGGGCAATTATCATTTGCAGACCATGGTGTACTTGTCCCTGTTCATCGCGAAGAATTTGAAGTAGAACTTACTCGAAGGTTGAATCCCATTCCCGAACCTTCCGCTGATGAAGCCATGACTGATGAAGAAACAACCTCTCAAGCCACAACAACCTCCGCGGAACCAACTGAATGAAGCCAAAAGATAACACTATCACTATTTTATTTGTGACCGTGCTCGCGATTTTGATTTGGTTGTGGTCTGCTGCTCGCACAGAAGATGAACGAAACATCTATACAACGGTGCATTTTAAAGCTCCAGAGGGCTCATCTAGCACAGTTGAACCCCCATCAAAATCTATTAAGTTAACTTTGAAGGGGACACGATCTTCACTCGATGCTATTGATGAGGCGTGTAGGAATGGGATTGATCTCTCTATCGCTACAGATGATGGCGAAATTACGATTGATGTGGCGACAAGAATCAATGCGATTGATTCCATTAAATCAACTGGAGCAGCTGTTATCGCAGTCGATCCAAATTCACTGACACTGAAGGTTCAGAATATGATGAGCGTTGAGGCGGTTGTTGAACCAGTGCTACCAAGTGTAACTGTGAGCGGAGACGTCACGGTCGACCCTGCAACGGTCACACTACGAATCCCAAAACAAATACGAAGCCAACTTCCTGAAGCACTTTCGGTAAGCGCCGTCGTTAGTGAATCTATTTTGGAACAGTTGCAACCCGGTGTTGTGCACACTCGAGACGCATCCATTCAATTGCCAGAATCTTTGGATGGAATGGGTATTCTGATCGAACCAAATCGAGTAGCACTTTCATTTAAAATCCAGTCAAAAACTGATAAAACAACACTTCCCCAAGTTCGCGTTCTGATTGCAGGACCAGCGGAAGATTACTCGGAATACTCGGTTTCTCTCCCTGTGAAAATTATTCCAAATGTAACAGTTGAAACAGACAAAGAATTAATTTCTAAAATTGCTTCTGGTGACATTACTGTTTTTGCAATTGTTAGACTCGCTTCCAGAGATATGGAACAGCGAATTGAATCAAAACGAGTGACGTCATTTATGGCAATGCTTGAAGATGGAAGTGGGGTACAGGTGAAAGCAACTCCTGAAGATATTTCGACCCTTAATGTTGCATTAGAAATTGAGCATGTTGCTCAATCAAATCCTTAGCGGTTCTCTCGCAGAGCCGTCGATTATGCCCATCGGCTCGCAAACCAAGCTTTTTTGCCTCGCCGAAGCAAAATTGTAGAGCCATGT
>CAZRPZ010000075.1:0-17229 GCA_964602215.1 uncultured Isosphaeraceae bacterium
CAAAAGATTGCCAAATGTATATTCATTTGGACCCAACTGTGTTGTGCTGTTTAGAGCATCTTCATAGGAAACTCGCTGACCAGTGTATGCAGCTTCTCGACCAAGCACCGCCATCATCGTTGATTGTGCCATGAAGTCACCGTCGTTAATGATTGGTCGATCTCCGCGAATTGCTTCTTGTAATTCGTTATGTTCAACTTGATACATATTCGGTTGTGGTCCAGAGTATTCCCAGTTTGATGATCCTGTAAATTCAGGAGCTCCAGTCCAAGCATTTAATGTGCACGATCCAGTGGAACCTGTAATGAAATCATTGTTGTCGTTGTAGCAAAATGGCATTTGACGACAGTGTAAATGGGCTCTGCGTCCGTCCTTGTATTCAAACACAACTCCGAAATGGTCGTAGATGTTTCCAGTTTCTGGTCCATCGTGCATTTGTCGACCGCCAACAGCCGTTGCACTTTTTGGCGGTTCGTTTTGCATTGCCCAATTTATTTTATCGATGGAGTGGCAAGCTTGTTCAACAATGTGATCACCCGAGAGCCAGTCGAAATGCACCCAGTTTCTCATTTGAAACTCAACATCAGACCATTGTTCTTGACGCGGTTTCGTCCAAAGAGGTGCAGCGTAGTACGTAGCAAAATATGAACGAACATCACCTATGGCACCTTCATGAATTTGTTTAAAAGTGGCACGTAGAGGATAGTTGTATCTCCAGCAAAAACCAGCCACTAAGTTCGTGTCATTTTGTTTCGCAAGTTTTGTGGATTCCATCACACTGCGAACACCATTGCCATCAACAGCCATTGGTTTTTCACAAAAGACATGTTTCTTCGCTTTTACTGCGGCGGCGATATGTTCAGGTCTGAAGTGGGGGGGTGTTGTCAAAATGACCATGTCGACACCAGAGTCGATAACTTTTTGATATGCGTCGAATCCAACGAACTGGCGTTCTTTCGGAACTTCAGCGCGATTTCCTTGTTCACCAACAAGGGTGTTCATGCTTCCAGTAAGTCGATCTTCAAAGGCATCACCCATCGCCCAAATAATCGCGTTGTTATTTGCAATGAGTGCTTGATTTGCGGCACCTGTGCCTCGACCGCCGCAACCGATGAAACCAATTTTAATCGGATCGCGATTTTCTTGTACTGCCCAACTTGGCAAAGTAGTTGCGCCGATTGCAGTGACTGCACCCGCCGCCTTGACAAAATCTCTTCGTGTGACGTTATTCATTTTCTTCTCCGTTCGTACATATGATACGCAAGCCAACAAAGTCTGCATCTGCAAACCACCATGGGCTTCGAGGGAGTTGTGGATCGGTGATATTCCACTCTCGAACTGGGGTTAATAGGGATTTTGAACCCAGATTTTCAGGGGGTGTTCGGAAACTTCCTCCGATGACGCGTGGTCCTTCTGGGGTAATAACCCACTCACCAACGTTGCCTTCCATGTCGTGAATGCCGAGCGAATTTGGTTCTTTTGTCGCGACTGGATGGGTCGTTTTTTCTGAATTCCATTGATGCCATGCTGAACCACCCTCCGCATTCGCGTTGTTCCACTGTTCAATGGAAGGAATCTGAAAAGTGCGATTCGTTTTAGATGAAAGCCAACTGCAAAATGACTTAGCAGCTTGAGAAGACATTGAAATTGCCGGATAGCCGCTTCGCCCGAAGCCACGATCCACGGATGCGTATGCAGGTGTTGGACCGGTGACAGCATCAACACCAGCACTTAAATTGTCTGGACTGTTTATGAATTGCAAGAAGATGTCATACAGATCCCAAGGAACTTCTGTTCGTGAAATCCAGAAAAAACCGTCTCGTGTAGTGACAGGCACCATTTCTATAGTGAAATCAGTTCCCTCAATTTTTTGAGTAAACGGAACGGGTTCGCTTTGGCTCGTGCAACCTACAAGGCAGAGAACAAGTGTAAATGTTTTCATCATTTAATCATACTCGCTTAATTATCGCTTCGGCAAAGCGAATTGCTGATTTTTTAGAATGCCGAAAGAAGAGGGATGGCTCGATAAGTTCAAGTTCGTTGAGGACTAGATTTCCTTCACAATCGCGAAGATAATCAAACCGTGCATACAACAATTCATCATGTTGAGGAACTGATAATAATGTATTTTGCATTGTCATTAACTCATTTGCTGTAAACGTGTAGGGAGTATCTTTTGCTCCAAAGTCGTCTTGCACACGGTAGTCACCTTGAACGGGTATTTTTTGTACGCCATGTGTAAATTCGTTATCAATAAAAATAGCGGAGAGTTCGCCTTGGGTTTCAACACTTTCTAGATATGGTTGTACCATCATGTCTTGATGCATGTTCGCATCGAGAAATTGTTGTGCTTGGTTAAGTTCATCAATGGTGAAACGAAGTGTGTCAGAAGCGCAAGCGCCTACTTGTGGCTTAACAAAACCATTTGTTGCTTCGAGTGTTTCCATTATTTGCAGAATGTTGCTTTTTTCATCTTGATTAACCCAAATGGTTGGGGCTATTGAGACGCCATCTTGTTCAAGTTCAAGTAAGTAAGATTTGTGCGTGTTCCACTCAACAATTTTCGCATTGTTATACAAGCGGGGGACTCTCCTGCACCAATCTAGAAATTCATCTTTTCTTGCGTGATAATCCCACGTCGTTCGAATAATAGAGAGTTCAAATTGATTCCAATCAACATCCGCTGTCCAAGCGGGTTTATGAACGGTCACATCCCTTAATTCAAGTGCATCGATAAGTGGATTGTCATCGACTTCCCATCCCGGAAGGTCATCACAACTCACCAGAGCAATATTCATTGTTCACTCGTTTCTTTAAGCCAGAAACTAAATACTGTTCCAATGAGAATTGAGACTGGAAGAAGGACAAGTGCTTTCTGATAATCCGTTTCAGTATATATCGATGAACTTGACGTGCTATCGAGAACGGCACCAAATGCTGGTTGGAGTAGGAAGCCACCAAGCATGACAAAGAAATTAACAAATGCAACTGCTGTTGCTCGGCAATACTTTCCATGTTGTTCAACAGCAACTGCAAATGTAATTGCTTGTGCACCAGCGAAGAAACCTGTTGATATTAAGAAAAAGACAGTAACGCTAAAAGGCAAATTCGGGGCAAGTAAAAGCATGCCCATTGAAAATGTACATAATCCACCACCGATTAAAATTGGCAAACGCCTGAAATTAAATTTATCAGAGAGCAAACCGAGCAATGGTCCACCTGCAGCAAAACCTAAGAATAACATTGTCATTGCCCAAGCGGCACTTTCTATGGGTACACCAGCAGAGGTGCTTACATATGAAATGCCCCAAAGCGCACCGAAGGTAGAAATTGGAACGTATAACAAGAGACTAATAATCGCGACCAGCCAAGTTTGTTTATTTGAGAGAACTTCTCGAAGTCCTTTGAACATCGTATCTCGCGGTTCTGGATTTTCTAATTTAACAAGATGCAAGAACCAATCTGGTCTTCGAGGGACGATGAAGAAAATGAGATTCGCAATAACAAGCCCGCCAAATGCGGCGGTATACATTGCTTCAGTCGCACCATATTTTTCTATTGCTTCTCGAAGTGGGGCTTCACCAAGAGCCGCACCGATTGTGCCTAAAGCTGCTGTCATTCCCATGATGAGGGCGAGGCGTCTTCGTGGGAACCAAACAGTTGCAACATAGACAGCACCAACATACGCGCATGAGGAGCCGATGCCAAGCATAATTCTGCCAAGACCAAGGGTAAATACATTGCCTGCGAGTGCGAAAATTAGGCATCCTAGTCCTGCAATAATTGCTGCAAGACTTAGTAACCGCTTAGAACCGAAGCGGTCAAGAGCAATGCCAACAACAAGTTGCATTGGTGCATAGGCCAAGTAGTACAAACCCATGACGAACCCAAGTTCAGAAGCATTGAGCGAAAAGGTATCTTGAAGTTTCCATTCAAATGTACTTGGAGCAACCCGAGCAAAGAATTCATACAGGTAAAATACGGCAGCTATTCCCCAATATAGCCAAGGCAAAATTCCTTTGCGTGCGTTATGTGCAACTTCTTTTGCGTGTTTCAAATCGTGGCTAATGTGTTCTTTTATTTTGGACATAACTCTATCGGAACAATAGCAAATTGATCGACGTCAATGAGCCCAAGATCACTCAGTTTAAGTTTTGGAATAACAGAAAGTGGTATGAAACTCAGTGGCATAAAAGGATCATCGAGTGGGCAACCCAATGCCGTTGCGGCTTCAATGACATTTTGTTGCTCACTAATCACAACTTCTGGAGAGGCGTCGGACATGAGTCCTGCTATAGGAAGAGGTAAAAGTGCAAGAACATTCCCATTAGAAATCACGCATTGCCCACCTCCAGAAGATTCTAATGTTTTTGCTGCGATGAACATGTCTTCGTCGTTGTCACCAACTATGGCAACATTATGTGCATCATGACCCACCGTTGAGCCAATTGCACCTCCTCGAAAGTTAAATCCTGTTACGAAACCAAGACCGATGTTCCCAGTATTGTGATGCCGTTCGATGACCGCCATTTTGAGAATATCTTGGTCTGGATTTGCGACGATGAAATTGCCATTCATTTTTGGTTCCACATGAATTTCTTCTGTGAATAACTGACCCTGAATAAGACCGATGACTCGGATGGGATTTCCAGAACCTTGGATTTGAAACGAGTGCGATGACAGGGAACTCGGAAGGTGGACGGTATTATTCGCAGAACTCCAATCAACTGTGCTTGAAATTTCTACGATTACTTTTTCACGTTCTGCTACAACTTTTCCGTGATACCACGTTTGTTTTGGAATTGGCTCATCTAGATTGTCAAAAAGAACGAGATTTGCATATTTCCCCTCTTCGATAGAGCCCAATTCGTCAAGTTGGTAATGATCTGCGACGTGTTTGGTTGCCATACAAATTGCTAAAACTGGGTCAAGACCTAGCGAAATTGCTTTTCGAACGATGTGGTCAATATGTCCTTCGTTTTGTAGGTCAGCTGGGTGTCGATCATCTGTGCAAAAGCAAATTTGTTGTGCATTTTCAGGAGTGACGATTGGGAGCAATGCTTCTAGGTTCTTCGCAGCGCTTCCCTCTCGTATGTAAATTTGCAATCCTGCTTCAAGTTTTTCTAATGCTTCTTCGGCAGTAGTGCTCTCATGATCACTTGAAATTCCAGCCGCAACGTACTTCAGTAAATCCTTACCGCGTAGACCAGGGCAATGTCCGTCAACCTTTCCATGCCGCAGACCCATTTGGATTTTCTTATGTACTTCAGGGTCATCATGAAGTACACCAGGATAATTCATCATTTCAGCGAGTCCGATGACACGTTTGTCATTAAAGAGCGGTTCTAAATCATCAGCGAGAAGCGTCGCACCACTTGTTTCAAGTGGAGATGCAGGGACACACGAACTTGCTGTAAAAAACGCATCAAATGGGATTCCATTTGCGTCGTCCATAATGAGTTTGATTCCATCAATACCAAGGACATTTGCAATTTCATGTGGATCAAAAACCGCTGCGGTCGTTCCATGTGGTAATGACAATTTTGCAAATGAAGAGGGAGGCAACATAGTCGATTCGACATGCATATGTGCATCAATAAAACCAGGAGATACAAACGAACCGTTTAGATTGATGACCTCTTTTGCATTTTCTTCCCCGAATATAAAACGACCATTTATGATTCCGATGTCGATTTGCTTAATCGTGCGATTCTGTACATCGATAACTTGCCCTCCACGAAGAAGTGTGTCAATGTGGCTCATTCTTCTGCCAAATCAACTGTATCCCCAGGTTCCATGACAAGAACTTCGATGTCTTTTGGAGCGAATCGATTGACGTCTACTTCTATCGGGGGCCAAGTGTTGTAGTGCATGGGAATTGCTGTGTCTGCACCAATCAATTCTGCTGCTATCGAGGCCATTTCAGGTCCCATTGTGAACCGGTCACCAATTGGGAGCATCGCAACATTTGGTTTATAGAGTTGACCAAGAAGTTCCATATCTGAAAAGAGGGCAGTATCACCTGCGTGGTAGAACACAGCACCAGCAAACTCAATCATAAGTCCACACGGCATGCCCATGTACCTTCCTTGGTAACTAGAAGAGTGGAATGCTTGTGTAAATGAAACTCCACCGAAAGGTGCTTCAATTCGTCCACCAGGATTGCCTGGTTCACATTTTTCATGTCCTTGTTCACCAAGATACTCACAAATTTCATACGCAGCATAAACAGTTGCATCGTTTGCTTTAGCGATTCCTTCACAATCCGCAAAATGATCAAAATGACCATGAGTAACTGCAATATGAGTACACGTGATATCACTTGCTTTCAATTTCGCAACTGGATTATCTGTAAAGAACGGGTCGATTAGCAGTGAGTACTGCCCATCATCAAGTTGAAAACAGGATTGACCATGAAATGTGAGTGTAATTGACATGTCGGCATCGTATCACGATGAAGTCAGTGTATGCATGCACTCTTGGCTCTGAGCCAACATCCCTCTTCACTTTTTGGCAACCAACGGAGGTTCAGCGATCTTCGGCTCTGAGCCAAACTGGGAACGTGGCTCAGGAGATTAACCGAGCATGGGTCTTGGCTATGAAATCGCAATGCCTTTCTGCAACCAACGGAGTTTCGGCAGTTTGCGGCTCAGAGCCAATTGCTCTGGGGAGCCAATTGCTCGGGGGAGGGGTTGCGTGAAAACAGGAGAGTGTGTATCATTCCCGAAACACGCGAATGAGACTCAGTCTCAATAAGATGGAGAAAGGAAAATGATGACCCGTCTACTAACAGTGCTCTATTTTGTTTTAACTACTACCTCGGTTGTCCTTGGTTCCTCAAGGACAACTCCATGGCTCTATGACACCCGCACAATGACAGCAGGAGAGGTGGAATACGAACAATGGGCAACATGGAAAACCAACAAAGAAAGCGATTCGGACTACAACGAATTTCGTTTTCGACATGAAATTGAATGGGGAGTTACTGATCAACTACAAATGGCAGTTTATTTTGCTGATTGGAGATATAAAGAGACCTCAGAAGAATCTAAGGCGTTATTTCATGATGTTGCACTAGAAGCAATTTACCAACTTCAAGCACCCACACCCGACGATTTGGGAATAGCGTTATATGGTGAGATTAAGTATGGAGATGATTTTGTTGAACTAGAAGGCAAGTTGTTGTTCGAAATTGAACTCGACCAAGTGAACCTACTTTATAACTTTACGTTGGAAGCTGAGTGGGAAGGGGAAAGTCTTGATGAAGATAAGGGTGTGATACAAAATGCGTTTGCAATAACATATCAACCAGACCCCACAATTACGTATGGTGTACAAGCATTATGGGAAATTGAATTTCCAAATTGGGCAGAGCAAGGAGAAGATGTTGTATATGTTGGTCCTTCCATTGCTTGGCAATCTGATGGGTGGTGGTTAACCGTGTCACCTTTGTTCCAAGTGACAAGCGTTGAAAGTGAACCAGATCTACAAATTAGACTGCTCTTTGGAATTGATTTTTGATGCGACTTCGATTGTTGACAATTCCCGTTTTCTGTTGTGTATCGAGTTGTATGGAAATACACAAGGTTGCGCCATCTGTGCAAGACCTGTCAGTGAAGGAAAATGTATTGCAACTTACCCAAGGTCGAAATCTGTACATTACGAGATGTACGAAATGTCACAATGCTCTGAGAATTACACGGTATTCCAAGCAGCAATGGGAAGAAACACTACCAATCATGACAAAGAAATCGAAATTTACCCCAGAAGAAACCAGAGCAGTTAGTGCCTATATTCAAGCAGTATTAGATTCTTCTACGTCTGCCAACTAAGACTGCAACTGTCAAGAGTGCTAGTGCACCCGGTGCTGGAACGAATTGATATGAAAATACATATTGTCCAACTGTCGAAAATGTTCCGTTGCTTACAACATCCCACTGGTCGCCTTGATACGTTAAGAATTGAATCTGTTCACCAGCGAATTCAGTAAGATCAATCTCATATAAGTTGACTGTACCCGATGGAGCAGTCTCGATATTTCCCCATGCAAAAGCTGCCGAAGACTGCCCATGCGCCCAACCCAGATAGGCGTTAACTAATTGAGTGCCATTCCCCATGTCATACCAATCAGTTGAACTTCCAGTATCTCCGCTTGCAAACCAATCTGTACCGTTACTTGTTGTCGATGAAACCCCTAGATAATGATCAACCGTGCTTCCATTAGGATTGTTGGTTTCTACCCCGTCGAACAAACCAATGAATGAGAGCCCCGCGTCTGTGCTCGCTAAGATAAATGAAAGTTTCCCCATCGTTTCAATTCCATCACCATTGAGAGTTGCAGCAAGAATATCTAGATCACTCATTGTAAACTCGTGGTTATCTTCACCAAGAGTGCCGTTAAAATTACCAGCATACATATCAAAATTTCCTTCAGCATTGTGAATCGTGACATACTCTGCAGTAGCTAACGAAGTGCTCATCAACGAGAAGATGAGAGGGAACAAAATGGCGTGTAATTTGACCATGTACAATCATTACATCGGCCCAATTCGGGAGTAATCTGACTATTAGTTCGATTTGAAAAGAGGGTTTGTTCAACGTAAAGGGCGATATAAACCCACCAATTTGCCTACATTCACAAAATTGGTGCAATTAAACTAACCCCATTTTGCCATAATCGCCTCCTTAGCGACCATTCCGAGGGTTCTTGAGAGGATATTGGGCTTGATTGCTCAATATACGTTGTTTGCAAGAACCTGAGTTCACTTGCGAAATCTTCATCATACACAAGCATGCTGATCTCGAAATTCAGATCTAAACTCCTTCGATCTAGGTTTGCTGAGCCGATGAGAGCGATCTCACGATCAATGGTCATCGTTTTTGCATGGAGAAGCCCACCATTAAACTCGTGGATGTGCACCCCAGCATTCAGCAAAGCCGCATAGCGACTCCTGCTTGCTGCTTGAACAAGTTTAGAATCGTTGCGAGCTGGTAACACGAGATGTGTCTCAACTCCTCGTTTTGCTGAAATGAGGAGTGCGGATTCAGTCGAGTCATCAGGTGAAAAATATGGTGTTGTGATGACGAGCTCTTTTTGAGCCGTAAAGAAAGCAGTTTGTAAAAGTTGGCTTAGTGCAAGGTTATTACTGTTAGGTCCAGTTGCCATCAGTTGAGTTGCAAAACCAGATTCATCAATTTTAAGGGGTTCCATCAGAATTTGCGAAAGGTCTTCATCACTGTCCATATACCAATCCTGAATAAAGATCGCTTGAAGTTCACGAACGATTGGACCAGTTAATCGAACCGACGCATCAACCCATGGAGCAAATTCTGGTTTGGGTGCAAATGACGGTTCTGCAATATTATTTGAACCCATGTAACCAATGGAATTATCAATCACAGCAATCTTCCGGTGATTCCGTAAGTCAATCCTTGTAAACACTGCTCGAATTAAATTTGCAGGGAGGGCTTCGACGACATGTACTCCAGCATCCCTCACTTTTCTACACAAATCGGATGAAAGGAAATGTTTGGATCCCATCGAATCTAAAAGCAACCTACATTCGACACCCCGAGAAGTTGCATCGATAAGTGCGTCAGAAATTTTTTGACCTGCTTTATCAACGAGCATGATGTATGACAAAATATGGCAATGATGTTTCGCGTTTTGAATATCCGTTGCAACGGAATCAATCATTTTGTCTGAATCACCAAAGAGGGTTGCTTGATTTCCAGAGAGAACGTGTGAACCACCAATCGTTTCTGCAATGTGAGCAATTGAACTAAATTTTGGATCGACATTCGAACCATACAATTTCGGATTCTTGATGTAACTCGTTACATTTTGAGGAATTGTTTTTTGTATTTTTCCATGGCACTTTCTTCTTCTACTACCAAGTCTTCGCGTCCCTATAAGAAGAAAAATTGCAGTTCCAACAAATGGGAGTGCGATGATGAGAAGCATCCATGCGATTTTCGCGGAATCAGATTTTTTCTTACTCAGAAGCAAGATGACAATCATCAAAAGTTTCAGTAGCAATTCCGAAAGAAATAGAATTGCTGGTGTTGAAAGATGAATCATGCCATCAAGATAGTGGAATTTAATATTTTGGGCTAGTTACGAGTGACTCTTGTTGCATCAGTTAAATCAAACTCTGCAGTCAGATTCTGGTCTATTCGCTCATATTTTGAGAAAATGTAGTCTAACCGTTCAATTTTATGATCTGCAAGAGCCTCTAATCCGTGTTCTTCTCCGGGGGTTGAACCCCAAATAAGGTAACTAGGAGTATCCGTTTCCAGCGTCATCGATCCATTCACTGACCAACGAGATAAGTTGATGGCTTTTACTTGTGATGCCCAAGGTTTGTTGTAAATGAGTTGCAACACTTTCAATCCCGCCATAATATCTTCGCCATTCCACTGCAAACCAGCTCGCTGAGGTCGATTTGATTGAGGATGGATGAGGGCAATATAGTGATAATCATCGTTTGCAATTGCGCCATCACGAGTAGGTAGGCGCCTCCCCCGAATGTCAATAAACGACTCGCCGTAGTCATCCAAGACTTTAGCATGTGGAACTAGAAACGTAGCATCTATAACTGCATGATGTTCATTTGTCCAACGTACTTGGTTGATGACTCTAAACCAACCTGTGGCTCCTAAAGCATCAGCGGTTTGTATTAACCCCTCTCTACCAACGGTTTTTTGCGCTAGATGCAACCGAGCAATATCTTGAAGTTCTTGAAGGAGAGATGCGTCAAGCCAGACGGGGGGGTTTTCGAAAACAACATGAACGTCTGCAGGAGAAACTTGAGTTGCACGCAACTTTGGAACACTCATCGCTGCCAATATGATGAGCCCAGCAATAGAAAGAACCCACGAAATCACAATTGGTGATTTAAAAATTTGTCCAATGGCACCAACCAGCACAGATACTTTGTATGCAAACTGTTTTTTCTTTTTTCGTGCCATAGCGTATTATCCAATCGACTAGAAAGTGCTTGAGACTTGATTTACCTATGTAACGCAATTTCAACGAGAGTTTTACAAAGTTCTGGCATACTTATTCCAACATGCTTTGCAGCAAGTGGAACGAGAGAATGTGTTGTAAATCCTGGCATTGTGTTCAGTTCAAGAAACCAAGTTGCAGAATCATTCAAAAGAAAATCAACTCTGGCAATATCACGAATTCCCATGGCAGCATACATTGATAAGGCAGTTTCAATACACGTATTGTCGGGAAGCGTTGGTTCGACAATGTACTGTGTATCATCTCGTTCATACTTCGCTTCAAAATCGTAAGTATGAAGATTTTTTGGCACAATGATTTCAACTATTGGCAATGCTTTGCCATCAATAATGCCAACAGTTAGTTCTCTTCCCTTAATGTAGGATTCAACGAGAATTTGTTTACGTTCTTCAAAAAGCATCTCTTGATGAGCAAGAACGTCTTGCTCAGACTTGCAGATATAAACACCGTAACTCGAACCATCATTGATGGGCTTTAGAACAAGAGGAGGTTGAATCGAACAACTTGAGTTGCTTGAGACTATGCACCAGTCAGGCGTGCGAATTCCAATATCCAGTGCAACTTGTTTTGTTGTATTTTTGTCCATTGCCAAGAACGCTGCGATGCTCGTAGAACCAACGAACCTTTTTTCAGCAATTTCCAGCATTTGTTGAAGAGGACCTCCTTCACCAAATGGTCCATGTAAAACCGGGAATACGACATCTGCATCAAGATTCTCAATCTCTTCCAACGTAGGACTATCAATTATTTCTTTTCGAACAGTATATTTACCAGTTTGCTCAAGCGCTGCCGCAACAGCAGTTCCTGATTGAATAGAAACACTTCGCTCTGCATCTGGACCGCCCATCAATACAACGACAGAATTTGTACTCATCGACCTGCCTCTAAATCTCTTGACCAGATTACGACCTCTTTCTGCAGTTCAATTCCAACAGTATCAAAAACACGTTTCTGAACCTCATTCATAAGAGAAAGAACATTCTGAGCGGTTGCTTCAGGAGTCGTTGTAATGAAGTTTGCATGTTGATTACTTACGCTTGCTCCACCAATCGTCAGACCCTTTAGGCCAGTATCATCAATTAATTTTCCTGCAGAAATTCGAGTTGAATCGTCAACAAGGGGATTCTTAAATGCACAGCCAGCAGAGGTATCAGCGAGAGGTTGCCTTGATTTTTTCCAAGAAAAAATTTCTTTCACTGACTCGCGAATTTGAATAGGATTACATGGTGTTAAATCGAAAGTAGCAGATATGATGATTGGATCAGGTATATTGTTTTCTCGATAACCAAACTCCAAATCATCAACTTTGTACGTGACAAGTTCTCCCGATTTGGTAAGGCAACTTACTGCTGAGAGCGAATCACAAATAGATCCATATTTACCTCCTGCGTTCATGCGAATTGCCCCTCCAATTGACGCAGGGATTCCCGCCATACTTTGTAACCCATCTAGACCATTACGGACGGTTTGCATCATTGTTTTGCTAAGATCTGCCCCACTCATGACGTGCATTGCATCTATTGGACCTTCTTTGTTAAAACTGTACGTTTTGAAACAAGCATCTGTAAGTTTTACAACAATTCCATCAACACCGATATCGTCAATGAGTAGGTTCGCACCTTTTCCTAATACTCGAAATGGGACATTCGAGTTATAACATCTTCGCAAAAGGACTGAGAGTGAGTCAATTGACCGCGGTGTTATAAGAACGTCAGCATTTCCACCAACCCTGTAATATGTCATTGGTCCTAAGGAGACATCAAAATCGATATCTGCATCAATGTCCCCGAAAAAATCAGACTGATAACGGACACTCATTGTTCGTGTTGTATTTCAGCACGCTCAATCAGTGCATGAGCGATTGATGTAACTGGTCCAGCCCCCATGATGACAATTAAATCGCCATCTCGTGCGGTTTGACGAAGATATTGCAGAATATCTTCAAATTCGTTGATGTGTTTTGCAGATGAACCACGCTCGATGAGTTTGTCTACAAGATCTTGCGCAGAAACTCTATGCTGCTCTTGTTGGGAGTCTCGAACAAAATAAATGTGCGGGACAATGACTTCATCAGCACTGGAAAAACTTTGTGCAAATTGATTCAGAAGAAAACGAGTTCGACTGTGTTGGTGAGGTTGAAATACACAGATAAGTCGTTTTGGAAGTTCGGCTGATCGTATTGCTCGCAATGTCATCTCAATTTCGGTTGGATGGTGCCCATAGTCGTCGTAGACAAGTGCGTGTCCGCCATTTTTGCATGCAATCAATCCAAGTTTTTGAAGGCGGCGATCAATGCCTCCGAATTGTTCTAATGGAGTTGGAATTTCCTCCCAATCAACACCTAGATTTGCTGCTAGGATGGCAGCAGCTGCAGCGTTGAGTGCGTTATGCGAACCGGGCATCGGATTCGTCCACTGGATTGTCCACATGCCATCTCGAAGAATTCCAACTCGCTGTACACTTGGATCAAATACAACTTGATAATCAGCTTCGGGGTGAAAGCCAAAAGTTTCTACTCTACATTCCAAACCTGGAGTGACATTACTTCGATGCGCTCCATCGTGTGCAATCAATAGAAAGCCCCCATCTTCTGCTGATGGGATACGAAGAGCGAACCCTTTGAACGATTCAATAATGGCGTCGAGGGAAGGATAATAATCTAGGTGGTCTTCTTCAATGTTATTAATTAATCCGAAGACAGGCACGTGATCATGAAATGAGTGATTGAATTCACAAGATTCACTTACCAGAATTCCCGCTTTCCCCGCAAGGGTACCGTGGGGAATTGAATTTGAACCAACCCTACTCGATCCTCCTATTTGAGTGCAATGAGCACCGACAATAAAACTAGGATTGAAATCGGTATGAAGAAGAATTGCTCCAAGCATCGATACAGTTGTTGATTTTCCGTGTGTTCCTGCGATGCATACACCGGTATAGTGAGTTTGGACAAAACCGAGCATTTGTGCATACGAAACAATTGGAATTTCAAGTTCATCTCCTCGATGAATTTCAGGATGGTCGGGAGGAATAGCAGCAGAGTGGACAATAAGGTCTATTTCAGGTGTGATTAACGATCCATCTTGAAGATAAGAGACTGTGAAATCATCCTCTATCAACGACTGGGTGACTGAAGTTTCTGCTACATCTGTTCCTTGGACGAACCCACCTAACCTCGTGAGGAGTCTAGCGAGCCCACTCATTCCACAACCACCTATTCCCACAAAGTGAAACCGATTCTTTTGTAGAGATTCAGTTGATAAGTGGGAAGGAAATGGTGAAGACATGTGTAGATTCTATCGCCGAGATACACACTTGACCTTGAACTTGGAGAACTTTTGAAAGTGGCTCAAAGAACTTTGTAGGCACGGTACAATTCCCAATACCATGTCTGAGTTACACGCTCAAATTTTGATTGTTGATGATGAGCCAGATCACGCCGAAGTGATGGCTGAATCGTTACGTCGTCTTGGGCATGTATGTACTATCGTTGATGGTTTTGAAAGTGCTCGGGATGAGTTAACAATGGGTAGTTTCGATATCGTCGTGACTGATATGGTGATGGAAGACGAACAATCTGGGCTTAAAGTTCTTGAATTTGCGAAAGAACATCAAGACGGTGCAGCAACAATAGTGGTGACGGCGCATGGGGATATCCCTACTGCGAAATCAGCACTTCAAGGAGGAGCTTACGATTTTATTGAAAAGCCCCTTGACCTTGATGTCTTTAGAAACCTCATAAATCGTGCTGCTGAAACAGTCATGCTCCGACAGCAAAACGAAAGCTTAAAAGGGCAAGTCGACTCTGCTTTCGGTTTTGAAGGAATTATTGGCGACTCGCCAGCAATGAGAAAAATTATCGAACTCATCAGACAAGTTGGGCCAAGTAATTTACCCGTACTTATTACTGGAGAATCAGGAACAGGAAAAGAACTTGTTGCAGCAGCTATTCATAATCAGTCAAAACGATCTGCGAAGAAGTACGTTGCGTTCAATTGTGCTGGTCAAAGCGAATCTCTTTTAGAAGATCAACTATTTGGACATGTTCGAGGTGCATTTACAGGTGCCGACCGTGACCGTGAAGGGGTGTTTGAATATGCGAGTGGTGGCACACTGTTTCTAGATGAAATTGGCGATATGCCCCTGACAATGCAAGCAAAATTGTTACGAGTTCTTGAAACTGGAGATGTTGTTCGGTTGGGGCAAAATAGTAATCGAGCAACAGACGTTCGATTTGTTTCTGCAACGAATCAGGATTTAAAAATCCGTTGTGAAGAAGGCAAATTTCGAGAAGATTTATATTTCAGAATTAACGGAGCAGAGATTCACGTTCCGTCTCTTCGACAACGGCGTGAAGATATTCCTTTATTAGTCAATCATGCCTTAGGTAAATTTGCTGCTGAAATGGATTGCCCAATTCCAACAATGTCTGAACCCGCGATGCTTCGATTAGTAGCTTACGATTGGCCCGGTAATGTGAGGGAATTAATAAATGTCGTTCAGAGAATGGCAGTGATGTCAATTGACAGTACGATTGGAATCGCACAAGTACCAGATGAGATTCGAAGTGCCACTGTAGATGATTCATATGAAGTTGGAAGTTTGGCAGGAATTGGTCTCGATAAACTTGAAAAAGAAGCCATTCGTCAAACGCTAGCGATGACGGGAGGAAATCGAGAACAAACTTCAAGTTTGTTGGGAATTGGAGAGAGAACTTTATACCGCAAGTTGAAAGAGTACGGAATTAAATAATCTTTACTGAATCGACCCAGTAGTTGGGTTGATTACAACCTGAGTGATCGTATCGCCGCATTGGATGGTTACAGAAGCACTTTGAGTAAAATCTAACAACCCGCCATTTGAATTAAAGATAATGGCATTATCAGGCATATTTGTAGTTACAAAAACATCCGGAGAAGAAGTTGCTGAACCCTGCCCTAAAATCGTGACCGCCGGCTCTGCTGAGTTATCGTCTTGAAAAGGCACTTCGAGATCATCTGTGGTTGAAATGTGCCAGCCATTTCCTTCCTCATCAAAAACAAGGGCAATTTCGTCCTCTGGATTAGCAATTGCGAGAATTTGTGAGTACTCAATGTCACTGATTAGTACTCGTCGTGCAACGTCAATTTGTAGAAGACTATTGTTTCCGAATAGCGGAACTGCCAGTGCGCTAACTATTGCCAAGATTGCAATCGAGAGCATGAGTTCGATAATTGTAAAGCCACGTTGTTGAAAATTGCCACTCATCAGAAGTCCACGATCCCTACATCGTACGTCCTATTTATGTCATACCAATCACCGTGATCGTCATCCTCTGTATGGTTAGAATTGTGTTCACGATTTTCTCTTGCGGTTTCTTCCCAATGGCGAGTATCTACACCATAGACAACGAGCATATATATCACATCATTTGGTCGTTGGGTTGGTTCATTTCGCCAGTCTGAAGGTGAGTATCCCCTCATTGAAAATTCATCATTATCAAAGTGTGAACCAGTAATCGATCTTTCAAGTGAGTCAAGCAACATCTGGTCGAGTTGTGTTAACTGACGAATTTCTTGAATGAGAGTTCCATCTTCCTCGTATAACAAACTCTCATTATCCGCAAATCCACCGTGATCAAGAGAGCGATCGTAGAGCAAACGAGATGCTCCACGCATGGAGATATTCTCAGCAGCAATTCGTCCACAAATTGTAGAAACTCCACGCACATCTATTGAACTTGAAGGAGCGTAGAGTTCAGCTTTGAGCATCGATGTTCCAGTGATGTTCCATTCTTCATCACTCTGGCCGTATAGTTTAATACGACTCGGATCCATCCATGATTGGGTGGATCGGTGTTTATCACCAATGTAGCTTGAATTGATATCGACATCTCCACCAAGATGTAACGTAAGTGAAGCATCTTCAGCGAGAATGATATTGGCGTGTTCCATTTTCATTTCATCTTCCACATTGATGATGACATCACCGTTTATCACAATTCGTGTTCCAAAGGAAATATTTAATTCCTCAACAACGTACGAACCCTCATCAATTGAAATAGATTGAGACTCTATAAAATGCGAATTCGAAAAATCAGTAGTAAATTGCGAAGCCCATTTAGACAACGAGTCTATCTCATCATCATCATCATCGAAACTGTTTATCTCTAGTCGACTTCCATTTTTGGGTGGAGGTGGTGGATTTAAAAAAGGCAAATA
>CAZRPZ010000076.1:0-11026 GCA_964602215.1 uncultured Isosphaeraceae bacterium
TTCTGGAGGTCCGGGCGAACTCTTCATCACAATGTCGAAGGAGGGTTCTACCATCGGCGGATTAATGGATAGTTTAGGAACCGCAATCAGTGTGGCATTGCAATATGGAGTTCCAATCGAAAGTTTGGTAAGCAAGTTTGCATATCAACGATTTGAACCTCAAGGAATCACAACCAACCGTGACATCCCCTTCGCTAAAAGCTTAGTGGATTACATTTTCCAATGGATGGGAATGCAGTTCATCGAAGGGTATCGAGAAGCAAATCTACCAAAAAGAGGGGGCGGATCTACGACAACACAAGAAACGAAAAAGCCAACACCTGTCAAGGAGGACACACGATGGACAAACGAATCAACTGGTACACCTCCCCTCCCTTCAACGACCACATCTCTTGGTGGGATTTCACCAAAACTCGATGTCGGAAAGGCGAGGAATACTTCAACCGAAACAGTAGTTACACAACGACAAGCTACTCTCCACACGACGCATATTTCAAGCGATGGGATGGAGCGAGAAGAGGTAGAGGTGCAAGAGTCATCATTGAGCCAAGCAATGGCCTCGATGCAAAATGATGCACCTGCTTGTACTGAATGTGGCGAGATCACTGTTAGAAGTGGTACGTGTTACAAATGTGTGAACTGTGGCTTGTCCCAAGGCTGCTCATAACGATAGATAGGAGAGACCTGGATGGGAATTGATGGAGTCGAAACACGGATGACTGACGATGTTCAAGTAAGAGGAAGGAACCACTTACTCGATTGGATTGCCGATGGAACGGTGAGCCAATCAAGTTCCACCCTCGGGGTGGAGCACCATTGTCAGAGAATTCGGCTACTTCAATTGCGACCTTCGCCCAGATCAAGGATGACCTGAGGCTCTTTTGCGAAGTTACCCTCGCTCTGGCGAGTTAACTTCTTCTCTTCCCTCCCCCTGAGGCGGACCCACCACCGTCTTGGGGGGTTTTTATTGCAGACACCTGGTGTCAGACACCTTGGTAGAATGGCACTCGATGAACTTCACGAACTACATCCCAGTCCTGCTCATCATTCTCATGGCAGTAGTATTCGGTGCAATAAATATCGTGGCGTCGGGATTACTTGGTCCAACACGGTCCGGCGATGTAAAAGATTCAACGTATGAATCTGGCATGAATCCGATTGGAACTGCTCGAAAACGGTTCAATATCCGATTTTATATATTAGCGATGACGTTTTTGGTGTTCGATATTGAGATAATCTTTTTGTACCCTTGGGCTGTTGATTATGCACAACTCGCTCAAGGCAGCGAAGAGGCAACCTTGTTTCTTTGTCGAATCCTCTTTTTCCTAGGCACGAGCATTGTGGCGTATATCTATGCATGGAAAAAGGGTGTATTCAATTGGGATTGACAAACAGTAATTGGGGTAGAATGCCCAACCGCAATTGCGGGGTGTAGCTCAGCTTGGCAGAGCGCTTGTTTTGGGAACAAGAGGTCGCAGGTTCAAATCCTGTCACCCCGACTTACAGAGAGAGCCCTTCTTTTGAAGGGCTCTCTCTGTAAGTCGGGAAAGCCGCTCGTTACACTCGCGTCTTTGGATCTTTGAGATAATTGTCTGGCGAAAGAGCGAAGCGCCCGTTCGCCAGACAATTATCTCAAAGCTCCGTGCCACGATTCGCCAGTTCCTTTTGCTACTGCAAAAGAAAGTGTCAAATCCTGTCACCACACTTAGAAAGAGCGAAGCGCCCATTCCTCAAGCAGAAATCTGGAGTCCACGTGACTCGATTCGCCAGTTCCTTTTGCTACTGCAAAAGAAAGTGTCAAATCCTGTCACCACACTTAGAAAGAGCGAAGCGCCCATTTTGCATCGAAAAGAGGTATCGGACGAAGAATATTGAGAAAAAATTGTTATACGTACGTTTTTTCTCGACTTTTAGACTGAATTGTGGCATAGTGGATGGTTGTATCCATCCCAACTATGGGCCCGAGGCGAGGATTAGAGGAAGGTGAGAAAGATGCTTAAGAAAATTACGATCTGCATTATTATCGTTCTTTGTATTTGTGGTTATGCATTAGGGCAAACAGAAGGGGATGATTGTGCGTGGCCATTTGATGCAATCCTCGGGTCAAATTCGTTCGATACTTCTAATGCAAGCCCGAGTACCCCAGTTCCAGACGAGTTGATGTGTGAAGGGACATATCTTGATTGGGGTACGGAAAACCCAGATATATGGTTTAAATTTACACCATCAACTGACGGCGATCATAACTTCACAACGTGTGATCCAACGGGATTTGGAAACTTTGACACTTCAATGGTGCTTTACAAGACAGATTGCTCAAATCAAGTCGCATGTAACGGAGATGATCCTGATGGAAACACCAGTTGTCAAGATTACTATTCAACAATTGAATTCACTCTAACGGGTGGAGCCGATTACTACATTCGAATTGGTGGATGGCAAGGCGATGCTGGTCAAGGAATCCTGACAATTTCAGAATCTGGTGGAGGGGATATTTGGGGTGCATGCTGTTTAGATATCGGAGGTAGCATGTATTGTTTTGAAAGTACCAGAGATGATTGTATTGCCGAGGGTGGCAAATGGACAAAGGGTGAAACATGTTCTGAAATCAAGTGTGGAGTTGTTGCATCTTCGGTGTGGTACGTTAATGCAAATAATACTAATCCGGGCGATGGTAACTCGTGGAGTTCTGCATTTGTTGACTTACAAGACGCTCTTGATGTGGCATCCAGTGGCAACCAAATATGGGTTGCTCAAGGAACTTATTATCCATCAGATACTGGTGGATCGAACAACACAAGAGAGGCGGCATATCGACTAATTGCGGGTGTTGAAATTTATGGTGGCTTTGCGGGTAATGAAACAGATGTGGATCAGCGACAACCAACAGTTAATCAGGTTCATTTATCTGGTGATCTCAACGGTGATGATAGTGGTAGCGGGGATAACAGTGAAAATGCATATCATGTCGTTCTCGCAGATAATCTAATAGGTTTGCCTCCAGTACTTGACAGTGTATACATCCGTTCTGGTAATGCAAACGGATCGTCGCCCAATCAATCCGGTGGTGCGTTAAAAGTGTTGAATTATCAACCTGGATCAACAGCTTTTCCGCTAGTCCATCAAACTGCTTTTATACAGAATGAAGCGACACAAGGTGGGGCTATTGCGATCTCAAATCCAAATGCAAGCATTTCACTTATTCGATGTGTTCTTGCAAACAATATTGCAGCAACTGATGGTGGTGCTATTAGAAACAATGGCAACACTGTAATTGATAACTGTTTACTTGTTGCAAATAATGCAAGGGAAAATGGCGGAGCTGTGTATTCCAACCAAGGGCAATGTAAACTGATTAACTCAACCATCGTGCAAAACGGTGCCAGTTTCGTTGGCGGCATTTACGCCACTTCCGGAACAATTATTGGGACAAATAATATTATCTGGGGGAACGAGGATGAAAATGGCATCTTTAGCCAGTTGTACCCTGGTGGAACCTCAACATGGGGTGGAAATTACAACTGTATTCAAGAATATGACTTTTCTCTTGGTGGTATCGGTAACATTGATATGAATCCACGCTTCGTTGATGAATTTGGACTCGATAATGTACCAGGAACCGGCGATGAAAACTTCAAACTATTTCAACTTTCACCATGTATTGACGCTGCTGATAACACCGTTGTCATGACAGCTGTTGATTTAATTGGAAATACACGAATTGTTGATGACCCTTACGTTGCAGACACTGGAAATAATCCAGACGATCTCCAGGGTATCGTTGACATGGGAGCGTATGAACATTCTCAAACGTTTGAAAGTGTATGGATTTGGTCAGGAAATAATAGCCCTTACTTTAATGATCCCGCTAACTGGGAGCAAAATGGAGCACCCGATGCCGACTCCAATGTCATGTTCAATGGCACTCCCTCGAGTTCTGGATATGTACTCTTCAACCAAAACAATTACTTAAATTCGCTACACGTCACAGGTGGAGCATTTGAATTTGAACTGGGTGATACATCGTTACTATTGCGTGGAGCATCTCAGGCGCTCCGTGTTGATCCATTTGATAACGATGCGACTGCAACATTCAAGGGTCCTGGTACACTGTCTATCGTTCACCCGCTTGAGTTAACCAGCGGGAATTTTTCGTTTAGAGATAATTTGGATTTCTATGTAAACTCGCTAACCCTAGGTGATACGGTGAAATTCAATTATGCTGGTTCGATCATCGGGGATGTGAGAAATGATGGCGCGACTGTATTGCCCTCAGGATACGGTATCGGTAATCTTGAAATTAATGGCAGTTTTTACAATCGTACTGATAGTAATTCTGGCGAACTTGTTGGCACTCTCTCTTTTGATATTGCAGGATATAATTCTGGTTTGTCTCACGATCACTTAAGCGTTACAAACTCTGCTGATATGACTACTGCAATTGAATTGCGTTGGAATAGAGAGTTCTTCCCATACGAAAACGATTCATTTGATTTAATCGATGTCGGGTATTCATTCGGCAACCCAACTCTCATCTTTAACACTGGTTTACCATCCAACCTCAAGGTGCGATGGACAAATCCTAGTTCTGGTGTCCGAGGAAGTACTGAAGCACTGCTTGAAACAACCGGTCCAATTCTTTTTGAAGACTCAACAAGTTACGCCTTAACAGCAACACCCTCTGAAATTGTTGTTGCTGACTTAGATGGTGATAATGATCCGGACGTTGCAATGGCTGTCCCTGATGAGGGTGGTGGAGCGGGTAACGTTGTTATTTTGATTAATGATGGCATGTCAGGAAACACGTGGCAAGTAAACGAGTTAACTCCGATTCCTGTGGGTACTAATCCCATAGACATTGCTGTCATCGATATTGATGGTGATGGCGTTGCAAATGATCTCGTTGTTGCAAATTATGATTCAACGTCTGTTACTGTCCTTACAAACGATGGGAGTGCATCATTCACAGAAACTGAAATCACGACAGATTCATCGCCAAGATATCTTGCAATTGCGAATTATGTGACAACTGATGGCAATGGCCGTGATGATATTATTATCGCTTGCGATTCATTCAAAATTTCTATTCTTGAAAATACAACTTCACTTGTCGGAACACCTTTCAGTTGGGAAGGGTCTGTAAGCATTCCACAACCAGCAGATATTTTACCTGGCGATGTCACGAACGATAAAGATTTTGATTACGTGCTTCTCAGCGGCGCCGCAGATGAAATTCGAGTCTTAAATGGAAATGGAACAGCGTCATACTCACCATTTGCACATGTGGAAGTTACAAATCTGCCTTCTGGAAGTGACGCTGCAGAATTTGTAGCTCTTGATTTCCAAACAACACGAGATGGTAACATAGACATTGTGACAGTCAATGAGGGGCTCGGCTCAATTAGCGTCCTCATGGGCGATGGTACGACTGTGGGTAGTGCTTCCACGACTTCTGTGGGTACAAGTCCAAATGAAATCACAGCTGCTGACTTTGATAATGACGGTGATGAAGATTTTGTAATTTCTGTCATTGGGTCAACGGATAGAGAATTACTTATCGTGCGAAATGACACCGAAGCAACGGTCAACCTCTCAATAGGTGATCCTACTGCTACGGGTGATGAACCAACCCTTGTAGATCATGGCGATATCAATGGTGATACTCTTGAAGATATTGTCTGCCTTATCGATCTTACACCAGCAGCAGAAACAAGTACCCCAGCAATCGGTGTGTACTTCAACACAACCGAAGTTGTGGTTGACTGCCCTGCTGATCTGGATGGAGATGGCTCCGTTGCAGTGGGTGATATTCTTCTGCTCATCGGTGCTTGGGGAAGTTCTGATCCTGATTACGACTTAGATGGAAGTGGTGTTGTAGATGTTGGTGATATCCTCATCGTCATCTCAGGATGGGGACCTTGCTAAGTAAGTGCAATCTCAAACTAGGACATCAAACATTCTAAATAGTTGGTAGCATCCTGCATCATGTTGCAAGAAGTTTCGATTGATTCATCATCTTCTCCTGAAATTGAACGATTCATTCAAGATCTTCAACTGATCGGGTTTCACGGTGAGATATCTCAGAATCTTGCAGATCGAGTTGCCGCATCAACTGATAACTCCATCTGGCAACAGACACCTCAAGTTGTTCTTTCACCACATTCTCACGAGTGTGTTGTTCAAATTCTCACCGTTCTCGATCACTCCACGCACCAAAATATCTCTATAACACCCCGGGGTGGTGGAACGAGTACAGCAGGACAATCGCTTACCAATTCAATCGTGCTTGATTGCAAACGAAATTTGCATTCGATTTTGGAATATAACGAGCAGACTAAACAGGTTAATGTTGAATGTGGGGCTGTCCTTGATGAAGTGAACAAGGCATTGTTAGAATTTGAGGTTATGATTGGACCGACTGTTGCAACTGCTTCACGGGCAACCATTGGCGGCATGATTGGGAACGATTCCGCAGGAAAGGGTTCAAGCATCTATGGAAAGATGAGTGATTGCGTTGTTGAATTACAAACAGTACTCAGAGGAGGAGCCCAACTTAAAGACCACTCAGAGATCGTCGAAACAATCAAACATGCATGCGATTCGGCACGACCTCATTTTAAAGATGTTTGGCCAACTCTTCCTCGTTTTGCAACTGGATATAACTTACCTATGACATGGGATGGTAAAACACTCGATGTGAACCGATTGCTCTGCGGATCAGAGGGCACTCTGGGTGTCACCACTTCTGCAGTGCTGCAATGTGTTCCAATCCCAAAAAATCATGAATTAGTTCTTCTCTGTTTTGATTCGTTTGACGAAGCGCTTCGGTGTGGCGCTCATCTTCGCCAGTTCAACCCTTCTGCAATTGAAACTGTCGACGAAATGGTCATTCAAGCAGCAATTGAGAATTCCTTCTGGAACTCCTTCTCTGAAATTCTTGGTACAACAAGAGACGATATCGGCGCAATCCTCTTTGTGGAGTTTACAAATGAGAATACCAATCGGGTTACAGAAACAGTTGAATTTGCAACATCAAATTACTCAATCCTTCAAGTTGCTCCTCTCGTAGATAAAGACAGTATTCGGGCTGCGTGGACGTTTAGATCACGAAGTGTTGGGCTTCTTTCTTCTATAAAGGGAAGTAAAACACCAACGCCATTTGTTGAAGATTGCGCCGTTCCGCCAGAATCACTCCAACCATTTATTGCTGACTTCAAAACACTGCTATCCAATAACGCGTTACGTGCAGGCATGTTCGGGCACGTCGATGCAGGTGTGATTCATGTAAGACCATTAGTAGATATGGAAGATTCGATTGACAGAGAGTTGATATATTCAATTACCAAACAAGTTGCATCACTTGTTCAATCGTATGGTGGAATTCTGTGGGGCGAACATGGGAAAGGATTTCGCAGTGAATTCGGGCCTAGTGTATTTGGGGATCGAATTTGGGAAGAAATGTGTAGAATCAAACATGCGTTTGACCCAAAAAATCAATTGAATCCAAGCAAAGTAGCACCCCCTATCGTTGGCGGAACACTTTCATCAATGCAAAAGAATACGCGAGGTGAATTCAATGCATCAATTGTCGCGCTTCCAACACTCTCAAATGTGAAAAGATGTGATGGGAATAGTGAGTGTGAGTCGGCTTCGTTTAATGACGCAATGTGCCCAACATATAGAGCTACAGGAAATCCAATTCATAGTCCACGCGGACGAGCAAATCTAATTCGGTATTGGTTACAACACCTTGGTCATACAAAAAATACGACGAGAGGATCCATTTTCGCCCGTATTTGGCACTCTGGAAATCAAACTGACTTCTCACACGAAGTGCGCAGAGCTCTTGACGGGTGTTTATCTTGCAAGGCATGTGCTAGTGAGTGTCCAATGGAGATTGATATTCCTAGCATGCGAACTCATTTTTACAACGCATATTTTGGTCGATATCTTAGGCCGATTCGCGACATCGTCTGGTTCAATATGGAGCGAATGTTACCCCTTCTCGCTTCACCAGTTGGCAATTTCATCCCTAGTTCTTTTCTTTCATCCATGGTCGGAATCGTAGACGCACCAAAAGTGAACAGACGAGTGAAGTGGAGTGTGACCCCTTGCACTCCGATTGAAGCAGTTTCACAAAAACCTTCGATTGTTTTATTGCAGGATTCTTTTACAACATTTTTCAGACCTCAGGTCATTGAAGCGTGTATCCAAGTTGCGAAGTACCTTGGACACCGTGTAGCAATCTTGCATTACAAACCAAGTGGAAAAGCATATCAAATCAGAGGCAACGAGCGAGCGTTTAAAAAAAACGCTCGCCATAATCTCAACTGGTTACAACCACTCCTTGACTCTGAATTGCCAATTGTCGGTATAGAACCTGCGACAACTCTTCTTTGGCAAAAAGAATACTACAACCTGACAGGGTTTAAACACAACAATTCTGTAATGCTCCCACAAGAGTGGTTACTTCATGAAGATCTCTCACCTGTCAAGTTGCAAGGTCTTTGGAGACTGTTTCCACACTGTATTGAAAAGTCGGTTGCCCAAAGTAGTCAAATAGCATGGAAGAAAATTTTTAATAAACTCGGAGCAGAGTTAGATATCATTGAAACTTCATGTTGTGGCATGGGGGGCTTGTTTGGTCATGAACGCGAGCACCAACAGCAGTCAATCAAAATCTGGGATCAACACTGGGCTCCCCATGAACCAGCAATCGAACATTCGCTTATCACTGGATATTCATGTTATAGTCAAGCAAAACGAATTACGGGTCAATCCATTCGTCACCCGCTTGAAATCATTGCCAGTTCCATCCATCCGCAGTAGAAACTGATGGTCTTAGATTAGGGACATGTTTGATTTGGTCAAGTGTCAACACCATCCGAAGACGCATCTGCATTCGATCATTCAACTCTTTTCGTTGAAATCGTAGAGTTTCTAACCGAACTTGCCTATGAATATCTTCCTTTCCCATAAATCCTTCAGTACTCTGCGCATTGTCTGCTGTTGCAATAGACTGATGATTCTCAATCATCTTTTCGCATAAATCCCAGTACTCATTTCGATATGTTGAAGTGAGTGTATCCAATACATTTTTTTGAGTAGAATCAAGGTTAGGAATGTTGATTGCTGCTGTTAACATCGGCGAAATATCAGTACTTTTCTTAAAGACATCAGGATACGCTTTCTTTATGAATTCCGTTCGAACTTTCCAGAAGTCAGACTCGGGAACATGTTTTAGAAGTGAATCCATAGCCATTTGATTCGCAAGCAATAATGCCCGCTTTGAATCACGAACGGCTGTAAATGCATCTCGCCAGCGATTTTGTACTGATTCAGCAACACGTGGTCCCGAATCAGATTCTGCAATAAGCCACATTGCATCTTGTAAATGCGCCAAATTATAGATTGCCTCTACAAATTCAGTGTGTGGAGTTTCGACTTGCTCGTGATATCCTTGCATAGCAGTGCGAATTGCAGCAATAGATTCTTGTGATATCCCCTCTTGCAGTGCATCTGATTCTTTTGACATTACATATAACCCAACAAGGTCGATGGTATCACCTTCGCCACCCCTCCAGCCATACGGATTATCTGGTGCTGCCATTCTTTGTCGATTTCGATGGTGCTCTAGCATCTTTACGTTTACATCTTCTCGTTTCAGTGATGTGACAGCAACAAGGTCATCGAATAATGCTGTATCAAGAGAAGCAACTGCATTTGCTGCGCTCTTACTCAAGTCATTATTCTTACGCAAACGTTCCGCACGAGTTAACGAGACATCATCAGAGATTTTTTTAGATTCACTCGCAATCATCTGATATTGTTCATCATATTTTTCGCGGTACTCGTTATACACCGCTTCAATGATGATTACACCATTATCATCGAATTCCAACACAACTGCTGCTCGCTTCGGAAATGAAGGTGCAATTGGTTTTGGTATTGTTGTACCACCATGTAACTGGGGTGTTACTTCATAGATTTCCTTACTGTCTGTGGAATCGATTGTCCTGATTTCAACAGTTTGGCCACTAGCATCAACCCATTGCCCATTTTCATTTTTCAGTTCAACTGCTTGAATCTTCCCTGCTTCTCTTAGTTCTTCAATTTCTTCAGCAGTGAAATCTCTGCCATCAGAGGTGCCTACAACTACCTGAACTTCGACTGTATTAGAATCACCAGAATCAGATTGTTCGGAGTTGCTCGTTATTGTGAAATCATTCTGGAATGGATTATTAGACTTTTTCTTGTCTCCATTAATCTCAGCAACTAACTCTTTGCCAAGAATAGTTTCAATTCTCGAAGCCATTTTGTCGAGATATTCGCTCCGTTTATCTTCAAGCGTTCCAAGTTGTTCTTCAAAACCCGTTGTAGCTTCACCACTCATTATTGCAATCGTTTGAATTTGGCGAGACTTTTCTAAAACTTCAGCGTGTTGCTCAGTCAACCTTGACCATTTAATTTTAAATGAATTCTGTAATTCCTCAAGATCAATCCGTTGCCCGTCATTGAGGGAACTAAGTTCCATCGCCTTTTCTAATGTCCCGCTTATTCGACTCCCCCCCTTTACGGCATCTCTAAAAGATTTTCCAAAATACCACTCTTGTAATTTTTGAGCATTTTCTTCATCAAGCAAACTGTCGATTTTGTTCCAAGTCTTCCAATTGAGTTGGCTCACTTCATACGCCTGATCAACAAGTGGCTTTAACAAGATTTCACCACGTCTCTTTAAATCTTCAATTGCTTCTGGGTCAGCCATAAAACGCATCATTAATGCCTGTTGATCCAGACCTCGAATCCCAAGTTCATCAATTTGATCAAGAGTTATCCTTACTGTTCTAATGACTGCATCAAATCCTACTTTCGACTCTTTCAAGTACCTCTGCTCATACGTATCCATTAACTCGTAAAGTTCTACACTTGGTTCTATATCAAGTTTGTTTACAAGTTTGCCCAACTGGACCCTTGCGCCGTTATTCATTTGGCCAAGCATTTCCATGACAATCACTTCATATGCTTC
>CAZRPZ010000077.1:0-8586 GCA_964602215.1 uncultured Isosphaeraceae bacterium
CAACAAGATTTACAAAGTACAGCATCGAGGGATGAGGCCGAGCAATTTCGCGAAGAAGCCGATCGATTACTCATCGAAGCAGAAGACCGAGGAATTGTAGACGGTCATGCAGCATACAAATCTGGTGCTCGAGCATTGCGCAAGTCTCAACAGGTGAATTTAGCTGCAGCGAAGATTGAACTTCAAACACAAATGCATACAAAACCTCTACTCAACGATGCAAGAGCGGAACTTGAAGCAATTGCATCGATTCTAAATGGGATGGCGCACACAGAAGACCTTCTTCAGCAATTTCTTGATAAGACAAATCAAAGCGCTTCTGAGTTTAGAGAACTCGCTGATGAAATTGATGCCCAAACTGCAAGCACGATGAACGAGGCCATAGCGGTAGGAGATTCAATCATTGCACAGTGGGATGAACTTTCAACGCTCGTTCAAAATGCGATGAAGGGCACTGGACGAACGAGAGGAACTTCAGAGGAAACACAACAAACTGCAGGTATTTGGAAACTAGATTTAGAGTGGACCCTAGGTCAGGTTCAAGAAGCAAAACGAATTTTCCTCATGGAAGAAGCTCGAACGCTTTACGCGATGATTGAACATGGCATAGTCACAACTTCTAGTAAATGGCAAGAACTTTCGAGTTCAGTCAACGCTGAAATCGAACAAACAACAATTAACGCTATTTCTGCGTATGAAAACGCAAAACAACTTGCAAGTTCCGCTGGCTCTCAGGGCGAGGCCTTCATTCATCAACTTGAAACTCGTATTGCAATTTTGCAGGGTGAAGAAGTACAAATCCCTACAACACCTACAACACCTACAACAACACCTTCGGATTCCTCTATACCAACGAGTGGCTTTGCAAGCCCTCAAGCGTTGGTGAATGCGTTCAATAACGCAACTGATATTGCAGCATTTGATGGAACTTCACCAGTCCAAAATCTCAATTTGTTTTACAAAGTTGAAGGTTCAGATTCAGAACAAATCCTTACACACCTCAATGATGTACTGCAAGCGTCTGGTAATATTTTGATTGCCATCCATAACAAGATGGGTGCAGATGCAGTCACTGCATTTATTGCTTCAAACCCTTCACCAAACTCACCGATGATGACAATTGACCCAACTTCAATTGTGCTTGTAGGAGAAGACGCGGCAACTGCCCGCGAAGTCTCTGGAAGACCAGTTACACTTCGCCTAACCGTTCAGGGCTGGAAAATAATCATGTCCAGTAAACAAGATCCCGAAGTAGCAATGGGGATATCGATGATGATGGAAATGATGGGTCCACTCATCGAAGTAATGAATACTGTGACTCAACAGATTAATGATGGCCAAATCACTTCTGTTGATCAAATCAATGACGCAATGCAGTCAGCGATGGAAAACATGAATCCTTTCTAAGCATTCATGGCTTGATTTTCCAACACTGCAATCGCTGTTCTTTTTACCAATTCATCGCAATCCTCTTCGGCAATGATTTTCAATGCCTCGAGCAACAATTCATCCGATTCACGTTCAAGAATATTCCCAGCAACGATGACAGCATTCCTCCGCATCATTCCCAACTTTGCACGCTTCATTGATGACCCGCTGAAGGTATCCCTTCTAGCGTCTTCATCCCAATTCAGTACTTCAAGCACACTTAATGAAGACCACGATGGAGTATACGCTTCATGAATTGGCTGCTCTAATCCTTTCTCATTGGGTTGGTTATGTGGACAAACTTCTTGACATATATCACAACCAAATATCCATTCACCGATTCCGGAAAAGAATTCGGTCGCAATCTCTGTTCGATGTTCAATTGTGAGGTAACTAATACACCGTCTTGCGTCGACACTCCAAGGAGTAATTGCATCTGTGGGGCATGCATCTATGCATCTGGTGCACGTTGTACAGGGGTCTTGAATGGTAGAGTTTATGGGGGACAAATTCGCTGTAGTCACAATCACTCCTAGCAATAACCAACTTCCAATCCCCTGTTCAATGAGGAGCGTATGCTTCCCTATTGCCCCTAATCCGGCATTCGTTGCACATTCTCGCTCAAGGATAGGTGCGGTATCAACGCAATATCGAAAGGTATCGCTTGGTGAACTCTGTTTAAGCACATCACACACTTCACGCAACCGCCGTTTCATTTCTTTATGGTAATCCTTGCCTCGAGCGTATCGCGCAATTCGTCCATGACCTTGTTTTACTAGTGGCTCTTCAAGTTCTCCATAGCGATCCGCAACACAAATAACAGAATTCGCTCCATGGAGTAATCCCCTTGGGTCTTTGCGTATCTCAACATTTCGATTCATCCAATCCATCTCCCCCTGTTTTGCCTGTTTGAGCCATGTCTCAAATTCATTTTCATAGATTGTTTGTTTCGCAGTGGTAACACCTGCCAATGCAAAGCCATGCGCAAGGCAACATTCAACAACCGTTTGTGTGTTGAGTGGATTCATCTGGTTTCAAAAGAGTCAGGAGTTTTTGAATGTATGACTGTAAGTTTGGCGTACTCAAGCACAAGGTGTTTTACGCCGTTTGCAAACTTAATTGTGACTGTTGAACCGCGTGGCCTGCGCATCACTCGTTGAACAGTACCCATACCAAAACGTTTATGACGTACGACTGAACCAACTGTAACCTCTTCGTAATCTTTGCCAGAGTCAGTAACTGGCTCTGCAATATCCCACGGGTTAGGGGCGAAATCATGGGTCGTTGTTTTACCTGTCATCTCTCGGATAAATCTGCTTGCCATCGTTCTATTACTGATGCCACGTTGAGTTCTTCGGCGTGCTGTAGAAAGCATCAAGTGTTTCCGAGCTCGAGTTACACCAACATAACAAAGACGACGTTCCTCTTCCATTTGCATCTCGTTACTCATTGCGCGTTCATGAGGCAATAGCCCCTCTTCCAACCCTGCAATAGCAATGAAATCAAACTCAAGACCTTTAGAGGCATGAAGTGTCATCAATGTAACTGCACCATTCTCTGGGTTGATAGTATCAGCGTCACTCACAAGAGCAACTTTTTCAAGAAAAGCAAAAAGAATGAACAAAGGTGACTTAACTGTATCACCATCATGTTGAGATTCGAACCGCATTTCAAATTCTGCTGCTGCAGATACAAGTTCCTCTAGATTTTGAAGGCGATCTATGTCATCCTCACTGCTCATTTTTGAATACAACTCTTCAAGACCTGATTCTCGAATGACTCGCTCCACTAAATCTGCGAGTGAACTCGCAGCAGTCAAACTGTTTTCGGATTGTCCATCAGTATGCCACTGACTAAATTGTTCAGAAAATTTGTGCATCGCCTTGATTCCACGCGCAGTAAATCCTTGTTCATTAGAGACGAGTGAAGTTGCATCTAGCAGAGTGTTACCATTTGAAGATGCAATTTGCTGGAGCCGAGAAATCGAAGTTGCTCCAATTCCTCGAGTTGGAGTGTTAATGACTCTAAGAAAAGCAATATCATCTTTAGGATTGACTAACAATCGCAAGTATGAAATTGCTTGTTTAATTTCTTTCCTTTCGTAAAACGCTGTCCCTCTTGCAACCACATATGGGATGCCTTCGTTTCGAAATGCCTCTTCAAGGACTCGACTCAATGCATTTACACGGTATAAAACCGCCATCTCCTTGAACAAGACACCCTCTTCTTTTAACCGATGAACTTCATTAACAATTGCCTGTGATTCTTCATGTTCTTCCGCAACAGTGATGAATTTTGGTGAATGTCCATCTTCAAGTTCGGTGTACAATTTTTTATCTTTACGCTGAACATTGTGTTGGATGAGATTCGCAGCGACCTTCACAATCTCCCCAGTGCTACGAAAATTCCTGCCTAAAGGGATGATTGTGCCTTCGCCATAATGTTCTTCAAAGTCGAGGATATTGGAGATATCTGCACCTCGCCAAGCATATATAGATTGATCTGGATCACCAACAACACAGATGTTTCTATGATTCGCTGCAATCTTGTTAGCAATTACAAATTGAGTGTAATTTGTATCTTGATACTCATCAATCATGACGAATTGAAATCGGTCTTCTAGCCGTTGGCGAACTTCATGATCATTATCGAGCAATTTAGCTGTATAAAATAGGAGATCATCAAAATCAACTGCGTCATTTTCTCGGAGAATATTGTCGTATGCTCTGTACAACTTCGAAATTGACTTCGAATAAAAATCAGATGCCTCTTGCTCAAATGTTTCTACGTCTATGAGTTGATTTTTAGCACTGCTTATCGCAGCAAGCACTGATGCTGGTCGCCAATTTGAGTTACTCATTTCAGATAATTTAATTGCTTCTTTTACAGCACTCTTTTGATCTGCACTGTCGTAAATTGTAAATGTATTTGTATTGATGATTCGATCACCCCACTCGCGAAGTATGCGTGCGCCAAAAGCATGAAATGTTGAAACTGTTAATCCTTTTGATTCCAGCGAATGGTGTTCGAGAAGAATGTGCACCCGATTTCGCATTTCTTCTGCTGCCTTGTTTGTAAATGTCAACGCCAAAATCTGCCATGGTGGAATACCATGTTTGATTAAGTTTGCAATTCGTTGTGTTACGACAGTTGTCTTTCCAGACCCCGGTCCTGCGAGGACAAGAAGCGGTCCATTCGTGTGCCCGACTGCTCTTATCTGTGATTCTGTTAATTGTCTTGTTTTCGCGTCCATGCTCTTCATCGTGCAGTGTAATACCAACATCGCATCTATCACCATTTCACCCCATTTATTCACTAAAAATAGATGCAAAGAGGCAATACAACCCCAATTTGACAGCATATCCACATCATCATCAAAACAAAGAGAGTCGTAAGTACCGATATTAAAGGGGATTATGGCCGCATAAAAAGAGACACAAGATTTTGTGGTTTTGGGAGTTACAGACCCAAGATGTAGTAGTACGATAAGCAGTTGTGGAAGGCATCCCGAAAAAAATGTTGAAACGGTCGCAAAGACCAAAAAACACGGGAAAAACCACATTCAAGTCGTTTTTATACAGGAAAAACGAGCGTTTTTAGTGACCAATGGGTAAAGAGGTGAGTAGATGACAGTCCTTTGCGACAGACAAATTGAAGAATTGATTTCTATTGAACCGTTCCAGCAAAATGAACAGCGGTCAGGCACAGTTTCATACGGTGTGTCAAGTTATGGGTACGACGTTCGTGTTGGTACAAAGTTTAAAATTTTTACAAACGCAACAACTGGTGGGCTTGCAGTCATTGACCCAAAAAAGTTTACCGATGATTTATTTGTAAATGTCGACACAACAACAACAGGCATGGATCATATTATTATTCCTCCGAACAGTTTTGTTCTTTGTGAAACAGTCGAGGTGTTTGAAATCCCACGGGATGTTCTTGCAATTTGTGTAGGCAAGAGTACATATGCCAGATGTGGCTTGATTGTAAATGTCACTCCTCTTGAACCACAGTGGCGGGGAAAAATAACACTTGAAATTAGCAATACCACACCGTTGCCAGCAAAAATTTATGCAAACGAAGGAATCGCACAACTTATCTTTCTTCAAGCATCAGAAGTTTGCGATGTGAGTTATGCAGACAAAAATGGTAAATATCAAGATCAAGTAGGGTTAACCCTGCCATTGGTTGACACTTAACAACTGGACTAGACTTGGAAAAGAATCTCAAATGAACGTTAGATAGAAAGCACGGAAGCAAAGAAGTACAAATGAAAATTACAAGACGATTTACGACAACTGGTGAAAATATATGGGACTCCGTTGAATGGGCAACACGCTCTACTAAAATTACGAATGCAGATGGATCTGTTGTTTTCGAAATGTCAGATACAGAAATTCCGGCTGACTGGACTCAACTTGCTTCTGACATCATGGCAAGCAAATATTTCCGAAAAGCGGGTGTTCCTCAACTGAACGAAGACGGTACGCCAGAAGTTACCCCTGATGGCAATCCCGTCACTGGTCCAGAACGATCTGCACGTCAAGTCATACATCGTCTCGTAGGGTGTTGGCGAAGTTGGGGTGAATCACATGGATACTTCGATACCCCCGAAGATGCTGAAGCCTTTTACGATGAACTTTGTTGGATGATGTTGCATCAAGTCAGTGCTCCCAACAGCCCGCAATGGTTCAATACCGGCTTGAACTGGGCATATGGAATTTCTGGACCTGCTCAGGGACACTATATCGCTGACCCTGAGAACGGAACAGTCACCCTTGCAGATGATGCATACACCCACCCACAACCCCATGCGTGCTTTATCCAATCAGTGAGTGATGATCTTGTCAATGAAGGTGGCATAATGGATTTGTGGACTCGCGAAGCACGCCTCTTCAAATATGGCTCTGGGACGGGTTCCAACTTTTCAACATTACGGGGCAGCGAGGAGCCACTCTCAGGTGGTGGCAAGTCAAGTGGGTTGATGAGTTTCTTGAAAATTGGTGACCGTGCTGCAGGAGCAATCAAATCAGGTGGCACAACGCGCAGAGCGGCAAAAATGGTTTGTCTCGATGTTGATCATCCAGACATCGAAGAATTTGTGAGTTGGAAAGTTCGCGAGGAACTGAAAGTTATTGCACTCGTTGAAGGCATGAAACACCTTACGCCTGAGCAGAAAAAACGTGCTGTAGAACTTGGATTAACCCTTGATTATGATTTCAACGGTGAAGCATATCAAACAGTCGCTGGTCAAAACTCCAATAACTCGGTTCGGCTCTCACACGAATTTTTTGAATCGGTTGATCGTGAAGAGGATTGGGAACTAATTCAACGCACAACTGGTGATGTTGCAAAATCAATCCCTGCACGTGATTTGTGGGAAAAAATATGTGACGCTACTTGGCATTGTGCAGACCCCGGAGTCCAGTTCGACAGTACGATTAATGATTGGCACACTTGTTCAAAGAGTGGGCGGATAAATGCTTCAAATCCGTGTAGCGAATACATGTTTCTTGACGACACTGCATGCAATCTCGCATCCTTAAACTTGTTAAAATTCTATGACAGCAATACAAGAATGTTCGATGTTGATTCGTTTGAACATACTGTACGGTTATGGACAATCGTCCTAGAAATTTCAGTCTTGATGGCAGCATTTCCATCGGAAGCAATTGCCAAACAAAGTTGGAGATTCCGCACTCTAGGTCTTGGCTTTGCAAATCTTGGGGCATTGTTGATGCAAGCAGGGATCCCATACGATAGCGAAGCAGGTCGAGCGGTCTGTGGAGCAATTACTGCGACCCTAACTGGTCGTTCGTATGCGGTCAGTGCTGAAATGGCGGCTGAACTCGGTCCATTTGATGGGTTTGCTGAAAACTCAGAAGACATGTTACGAGTCATTCGTAACCATAGAAATGCCGCACACGGAATGACTCGTGACTCGGGCGAATATGAAAAACTTCGCGTTCCACCCGTACCAATTAACCACGCACTCTTCCTCGATGACACCATCAATATTACGAATGCAGGCGATTTACTAGGACGTGCTGTTCAGGCGTGGGATGAAGCTCTTGATCTTGGTGGTCGCCATGGCTTTAGAAATGCACAGGTGACCGTCATCGCCCCAACAGGAACCATAGGTCTGTTAATGGACTGTGATACGACAGGTGTAGAGCCAGATTTTGCACTGACAAAATTTAAGAAACTCGCAGGTGGCGGGTATTTTAAAATTGCAAACCAATCCTTAAAACCAGCGTTAAGTGCTCTTGGATATAGCAGTCGTAAAGTGAAGAAAATCATGCAGTACGTCATGGGCACAATGACCCTCGACACTCCGATGCCAAAATCAGTGACGGATGATGGAGAGGAAATTTCGTTCCGTGATTTTCTCGTCAACAATGGATATACCGATGATGATTTAGAGGTACTTGAAGATTCACTCCCAACAGTATTTGATTTGTCTTTTGCATTCGCGTCGTGGACAATTCCTGAACATATCTTAGATTCGTTCAAACTCACTCGTGAGCAAGTCACCACTGATTCAGATTTCAATGGGTTGAAACTCCTCGGCTTAAATGCCGATGAACGCACTGAAATCAGCAGACGTATTTGTGGTACAGGAACCGTGGAGGGCGCTCCAAATCTTCAAGAAGAACATCTCGCTGTGTTTGATTGTGCAAATCGATGTGGTACTACTGGCATTCGATATATCGCTCCAGAAGGGCACATCAGAATGATGGCAGCATCACAACCATTCATTACAGGTGCGATTTCTAAAACAATTAACCTTCCCCACGAAGCAACCACCGAAGATATCGCAAAATCATATTGGTTGAGTTGGGAACTTGGACTCAAAGCGAATGCCATGTATCGAGATGGCTGCAAATCAAGCCAACCGCTGAACGCGACTTCTGACGTCAATATTGATGACGAAGAAGATAGTGTTGAAATTGCTGCTGCTCAAGAAGAAATTGCAACCGAGGTTATTGCTGCAGCTGATATGGCTGCAACAGATCAACCGCAAGTTATCGAACGCATTGTTGAAAAAATTATCGAACGACCAATGCGGAAGCGATTGCCAGACACGCGGCGAAGTATTACACACCACTTCAATGTTGCTGGTCACGAAGGGTATCTAACGGTCGGCATGTACGATTC
>CAZRPZ010000078.1:0-12783 GCA_964602215.1 uncultured Isosphaeraceae bacterium
TGCTTATCAAGAGATTTTCTTGACTCAACAGTGGTTTGCACCCACAATGTGTAGATGGTCCGTTTGTTGTGTATGTCCGTAGTGGTTTCCCTTCTCTCTCTGCAAAGCTACGGAGAAGAACCGAAATCAGTTGGTCTAGAAGATATGGCCAAGACGCTGCGGGGCGATGTGCGCCTAATCGCGATGGGCGATTCTTATTGTG
Source organism: uncultured Isosphaeraceae bacterium (assembly GCA_964602215.1). Lineage (GTDB taxonomy): Bacteria > Planctomycetota > Phycisphaerae > Phycisphaerales > SM1A02. Next base: position 203 of record CAZRPZ010000078.1, read on the forward strand.
CACCATATTTTGCAAGAGTACCTGTTGCAGCACTTCAGACATGGCCTATTCCATCTATTTCTGCTATTGGGGGTGGTGCGCCAATGAATACACATTTGTTTAGATGTATTAAAAAGTGCAATCCAGTTACTCTCATTCAATCGAGTGATGATTTGGGTTACGCCATTGAACGACAAACCTCGGAATCATTTTTCACGTTGCCTCTTCGGGGATTACAGGAAATTTATACTTCAGATGATTTTGATGATGAGGGAACGAATCTCTTGTTTAAATTTGAATTACAGTTAACGGGTCGAGGATTTCTTTCAAGCGGTGTCCATGGCCCTTTTACACAAACAGGCGACAATGTTCAATTCAGATTCCTCTATCGTTGTCCGAGCAATCTCTCAATGCAACTGGAAGAAATTGCGTTTAGCGATGGGTCTACAGAAAGTGGCGTTGCCCAGTTAAGAGATGGCGCTCGGCCATTGTGGCACTTGGGTGAGGAGCCAGGCACTAATGCACGTCTCGCTGTCGAACAACAGATCAATGCATTAGCCGCAGACTTTCCTGCGAATAACAATATCAATACAACGTTAACGGTCGGTCTTTCACAAACATCATCGCTTGCAGGAACAAATCAGTATTTTGAACCAGCAGGCTGCATCTATTACAAGCAAACAGAAGAGGGACTGCCTGCAGAGGGGCTTTATTACAACCACATTTCTGATGACAGTTGGTCGTACTCAGGATTTGGAAGCAATGCCGAGGGAAACGATACGCATGACAAGAAATTTTCCATAGAACAATTTACATTCTGGCTCGATGTCACTACTCTTAACCGAGACCAGCCGACTGTCTTTATGTGGTATTTAGCACCAGAATCCTTAAGTTATTCAACCGCACTTGAACGAATGACAAATATGATTGACCAGGCGAACAGTGCTGCGAGTCTCGTTGGATTAACTTCGGTGCAACATTTCATTGTCATTTCTCATTTATTCAGCATGTCGGGAGGTGCGGATGAAGAACAATCAAGACAGTACACCATAAACCAACAGAATGCAGCTTTTGACTTGGCAACAATGAGAGAAGGAGTGTCCTCGGCTTCAATATTTGCAGCAACTGATCAGGTTCTGTTCATAGGATCTGACGCTAGCCCATGGCTTCTAGAGCATGGCTTTGACTCCTTTGAATACGGCACAAATACGATTGATTTAGTTTCATTCTCTGGTGGTGATTTACTAGACAATTCTAACGTCCACCCCAAAAATCCTGAGGCTGGTGCATTCTTCTCAGCCATCCTCAGCGAAGTGATTCGAGAAGCAGGATGTCCTGCGGATCTTTCGGTTGATGGCATCATTAATGTACAAGACCTTCTGTTCCTCATCGAGGGTTGGGGGAGCGCGGGTGATAGTGATCTTGACGGAGATGGAACAACTAGCATCAACGATCTACTGATTGTGATCCAATCATGGGGTGAATGTTGGCCGGTGCAGGCACCATTCACCACTCCTGCGTTTCGAAGTACTCACTGCAAGCCCCTTATTCAACCCAAGGACGGACGTCGATAGACCACTCCTTGGGGTCTGGTGTTTCAATGTTTAAGAACTCGGTTTCCTCATCACTAAGTTCGTTTAGTTGCACATTGGTCAAACGACTGATGCGAACCGTACCATCGGTCTCTATTGATTGTACGCCAACTGGCAACCACGATTCTGGGTCGTAAAATAAATCAATTGATTCCCACTCATCTTTTGTTTTTGGAACAAGGTGTATTCCGACAATCGGCTCAGACAGTTTTGAAAGTGGGCCATCAGTAGGTTTCTCTATCTTTGTTACGGCAAATTTTGAGAGAACAGAATCTTTTGTTTGACCAATAGGTAGTGGAATTGGCCCACTACCAAGTTCAAATGGGTCAATTCCTTCTTCATCGGGCGCAACGAGTTCGCGTTTTATGAATTGCTTGTTCTCGTAATCGACTTCCGCCATCCAACGCCCTGAGAAAATGTAATGCTTTTGTTTCTCTTCTCGCCTGCGACCAATAATAAGCGTGTCAAACAAAATTGCTGCTTCACGCTTCTCTCTTTCGTTCGTTCGAAACAACACTTTGCCTGTTCGGATTTCACGGCGGTCAAGAATTGGGTCGATTCTTGTATATGAAATTGTTGCAGAAACCGAAGATATGTCTGCCTGCTCTACATTGTCAAGAATTTCTTCTACTGTGAGGGATTGCGAAGACAAACAGGAAGACAGCCCTGCAAGCAAAACGCCTAATGCGAACTGAATTAACATTCTGCCAATTCCATCATCAGGTTTTGCAAGTGTTCTCTTGCACCTTGAAGTTGTGAATCGTCTTCAGTCAATGCGAGAATGCGGTGTATTTTTTCAACAAATGTAGGTCGTTTTTCTGGTGGAGTATCAGTAAAATTATCATACACGTCAGCAAGCTTAATCAGCCGCCCCTGCCATGGACCTTCGGCAAGTTGTTTGTCATAAGAAATCTCACGAATTGGTTCTTCAAGTCGCATGTCTTTGGTCATCACTGCAACGTAATCAGCAACATTCCTACCGAAGTGCTCTAGTATTTCATCGTAATCAACATCACAATCTTCAATCGTGTCATGAAGAAGTGCTCCAGCCAGCACTTCCACATCATTAAAACCAAAAACAAGATTAACAGTCATCGCAACCCGAAAACAATGCGAGACGTAGGGTCGATTGTCGTTTCGTGTTTGGTTCCGATGTGCGTTCGCTGCAAATGCCGCTGCTTCTTGCCAAAGAAAAGTGCTCATGAATGTAATCCTTTTTGGATTAACGCGACAACAAAGACTTCGATTGCTCCATTTCGATTTGTTCCTTCGTGCGTTTTACCCTTGATGTTCACTGGAGCTCCAAGCAGACTCTTCAATGAATCGAGAATTTGCTCTTTATGTTTCGCAATGTTTGGTTCATCACAAAGAACTGTAATGTCAATGTTCCCGATTGCCCAGCCACCAGCATTCAGTCGATCCATCGCTTCAAGGAGAAACTCTTTAGATGCACGATTTTCATTTTCTGGTGCCGTATCTGGAAATAACGTTCCCAAATCATCATCACCAATTGCTGCAAGAATTGCATCAGTCACCGCATGTAAGACTCCATCGCCATCACTGTGAGCAATGGGACCCACGGGACTTGTAACAAGGGCTCCCCCAATCATCATTGGCTGGCCACTTTCTTCTTGGGTCGCGAGACGGTGCAAATCGTATCCATGTCCAACTCGAATATCCATAGATGGACATTGTACCTCACGAACAGGTTCAGCCGATGTACTATGAGCACTATGCACTATATCAACTCGATAATCGCACTTTCTTTTATTGCTACGATGACAAGTTGCCAGATGTATACTCCCGGCGGGAATCCATTTTTTAATGGGCCAAATAGTGCCGCAACGTGGCAATCTACTGAAGAATTTCCAAAAACTGTGACTATCATCGATACGAGAAGCGGAGAGAGGCTGTTTGTATTGGAAGTGCCTGTTGGGAAAAAACTCGTCGTTGATTTCATCAAAGATGGGGGCGACAACACTGTTTTAACGCCAGACTTAATGATGTGGGAGGTTTTTCCTAGCAATGTTGGGTATGGCCCACTCTCTAATTCCATGACCGTGCCCAACGGGTGGTCAAGGCGAATCGATGTCACGTTGCGCGAATCAAGTGAATACTCCAGCCCAATTACTGACCGACCACTGAGCATTGATGAAGTCAACGATCAACCCGACTGGTGGACTTCTGAGGGTGGTGAAATCGATCCAGCCGATCCTTCAAACGGTTACGACGAATAGATTGGTGACTGTCACCCGTATCGGTGACTGTCACTTCCACACACTTTGACGACTGTCACCATACAATAATGGCATGTCTACTTCTCAAAAAGAAGAACGAACACATGATGCGGACACAGTTTCGCTTTCTGGCTACGTCATCGATTCGCTCTATCAACCGAAAAACGGTGAAACAGATCCTTCAATTGGGCTGCCTGGACAATTCCCATATACAAGGGGCGTACACGAGTCGATGTATCGTTCACGCTTGTGGACGATGCGACAATTCGCAGGGTTCGGATCGGCAGAGGATACAAATGCCCGTTTCAAATACCTTCTTGAAAATGCGAAGGGAACAAAAACAAACACGGGTCTCTCGACTGCGTTTGATTTACCAACATTGATGGGGCGGGATAGCAATGACCCCCTCTCAGCAGGTGAAGTTGGACGCTGCGGGGTAGCAATCGACACGATTGATGATATGCATCGGCTCTATGCAGATATTCCAATTGGTGAGGTCACAGTAAGCCAAACGATCAACGGACCCGCTTGCGTCATCTGGGCAATGTATCTTGCAATGGCAAAAGAACGAGAGGTTGATTGGAACTCCCTCGGTGGAACATTGCAAAATGACATCCTGAAAGAGTTTCATTCCCAAAATGAATTCATCTACCCTCCTGAAGCATCCGTCAAATTAGTTGTTGACACCATCGAGTTCGCAACGAAGTACACCAAGCGGTGGAACAGCGTTTCAATCAGTGGATATCACATACGCGAGGCGGGTTCAACGGCAACTCAAGAACTTGCATTCACTCTTCGAGATGGAATGGAATATGTTGAGGCATGTATCGAACGTGGTCTCGATGTTGACTCATTTGCGCCGCGCTTATCTTTCTTTTTTAATAGCCATAATGAATTCTTTGAAGAAATTTGCAAACTCCGTGCAGCAAGGCGAATTTGGGCGCATGCAATGCGGGATCGTTTCGGTGCTAAGAATGAGCGGTCAATGCTGATGCGAACTCATGTTCAAACTGCGGGATGTTCACTGACCGAACAGCAGCCGCTTAACAATATTGTTCGTGTTGCTTACCAAGCAATGGCGGGTGTTCTTGGCGGTTGCCAAAGTTTACACACTGATTCAATGGATGAAACGCTTGGCCTTCCAACCGAAACGGCTGTTCGAGTCGCTCTTCGCACTCAACAAATTCTTGCACACGAAACAGGTGTTCACCGAACAGTTGATCCTCTTGCAGGCAGTTATTTCATCGAATCTCTCACAGATCAAATGGAATCAGATGCAAATGAATTTATTCACGAGATAGATGATCTTGGCGGTGTTGTTGCTGGAATTCATAAGGGATACTTCAGACGCTCGATTGCAGAGGCATCTTATCGATTTGGACAAGAGATGGAAGCGGGTGATCGAATCATCGTTGGTGTTAATGCGTATCCTGATGGAAATGACGAGGCGCAAGTTGAGTTACTACAAATTCCACACTCAGTCGAGACCATTCAATGTGAACGACTTGAATCGTTTTTAAACGCTCGTGATGATGACAAAGCAATGCTTGCCCTTGAATCAATTCGCGAGGCCGCTCGCGATGATAATAATGTAATGCACAGTTTGATTGAGGCATCTCTTGCTCGTTGTACTCTTGGCGAAATGGTGCAAGCCATGGCGGATGTCTTTGGTCGATATAGTGGCGGACCCGAGTGGTAAACAGTGGGATACCAAGCACCAAAAGGAACGAGAGATTTTTTCCCCGCTGAACTGGCTATTCTTCGTCACATTGAATCCGCTTGGAAAACAGCATCAATCAATGCTGGCTTTGAAGAAGTCGATGGTCCAACATTTGAACACCTTGATTTGTACACCGTAAAAAGCGGTGAGGGAATTGTGAGTGAACTTTTCAGTTTTACTCGGGCAGGTGGTGATACAAAATATGCGCTCCGTCCTGAATTTACACCAACCCTAGCACGGATGGCTGCGGCAAAAGGCAGATCACTTTCAGTTCCGACAAAATGGTTTGCAATTCCAAGTCATTTTCGTGGTGAACGACCACAAAGAGGACGGTTACGAGAATTCAACTGTTGGAATGTTGATTTACTCGGCTTAGATAGCCCAAACGCTGATGCTGAGGTCATCTCGACGGCAATATGCGCATTGTCTGAACTCGGTTTAACTCAAAACGATGTTGTTGTTCGCATTAGCCATCGTGATATTGTTGTGAAAATGCTCCTTGATAAAGGAATCGCCGAAGACAAACTAGACATTGCACTTGCTCTGCTCGATAAACGAGAAAAAATGTCTTCGGAAGCATTTGCAGAAAAACTTTCAGAACACGGTCTTCCAAAAGAAGCATTTTCTCAGTTTGATGGTGACATTTCGGTAGAGCATGAAGAATTAATTGCACTACAAAAAGAACTTGAAACTTGGGGAATTGCGGATTGGTGTACGATAGATTTTAACATTGTCCGCGGACTTGCATACTACACCGGTATTGTTTTTGAGATTCACGAACGATCAGGAAGTGAACGTGCAATTGCTGGCGGTGGTCGGTACGACAATCTAGTTGAAATGTTTGGTGGACCATCGACACCGGCGGTTGGATTTGGGATGGGTGATGTTGTGCTTTCACTCGTGCTGCAAGACAAGGGGTTGCTTGACGATGGCACGGAAATACTATCAACACCAGACGTCTTTGTTTGTAGCGTTTGCGATAAGGGGGATGATTATCTTGCGACAACCGTTGCCGTGTTACGCAAGAATGGTTTTCACACTCGCCAGTCGTATAAAGCAACTCGGAATGTTGGCAAACTACTCACCACTGCATCAAAATCAAACGCTTCATTTGCTGTCATTCTTGGCGAAGAACTTGAACAGAGTTGTGTTATTATCAAAAACATGGACACTGGCGAACAAGTTGAAATCCAATATGACAAATTGCTCGATTATTTCACATCATAATGGCACGTCGCATTCTCATCATTACTGCGGTGCAAGCAGAAGCTGATGCAATTGGTCGCCCTAGCGGCACGTTTGTTGTCGCGGGTGGAATCGGTCGAACAAACGCAGCAGCAGCAACGACTGCTTCAATTTTGTCCGATGGTCCTTTTACTTGGGTGATTAATGCGGGCGTTGCAGGATCCTTACCAAACAGTTCACTCTCACTTGGTGATATCGTCATTGCAAATTCATGTGTGTACGCAGAAGAAGGGCTGATGACTCCAACTGGATTCCAAGCGATAGATCAGATGGGCTTCTCGCTTGGAAATTTCAGTGGCAATAGAGTGCCTGTTGATTCTTGGATGCTAGAGAGATTATCCCCCCTTGGAGCCGTTGGAGCAATCGCAACGGTTGCAACCTGTAGTGGTAGTGATGCACAAGCACAACTTGTTGCAGGGCGTACTGATGCCTTATGCGAATCGATGGAGGGTGCGGCAGTTGTACATGCCGCAAATAGATTGAGTGCGCCTGCGATTGAGATTCGCGTAATTTCAAACAACACGGGTAATCGTGAAACGCAGGATTGGAATCTAGAACTTGCGTTGAAACAACTTGGGGAAACTGTACACAAGGCGGTCAACGCCCTCTGGAATTAGTCCCTGAATAACGATCTTGCCCAATAAGCGTTCGAAACTGCTTTAGTTTTTCATCAAACGAATCTTCTTGAGGCAACTTTAAAAACTCGATTAACTCTGGATTGTATTCTTCTTCAGCAAACAAAAATGATGGATGAGTATCAGGAAGTCCAACCGCCCTGACAAAAAGAGTCCACGCTTCAGGGTTATGTTCATCAATTCCCTTCAGTTTTGCTAGCGTAAGTGTCATCGCGAGTGTGTTTGCATCATTTGGCTCCCACGACTCTTCAAGGTCATATCGTTGACTAAGCCGTTCTCGTTCACTGTCGGCACTCGAGTGCAACATAAACTCATCGGCACTAGGAATTTGTTTTTTTGCTTTCTCAAACGCAGCCCTGAGATGGGGTTCATTGGGTTCTGGTGTGCTGCCCCAATCGTAATCAAACAACTTTGCGGCAAGAATGGATGCTGCAAAGCGATCTTGTTGGCTGAGGTGTCCAACAAATTCCATAATCATGAGACGATCTGTTGCTGTTCCTCGTTGGATACAATCAAGAGCGAGTGAATACAGTGGAGCGATCCAATACGGTGTTTCGGGGCTGTTAGCAAGCGTAATTTTCTTGGGTGGCATCGAACACGCTGTTGCAAATAAAGAGAGTGGTTCTTCAAGAATTGTAAAGTCACCGTGTTGCAGGGCATACACTCGTTCCTTAGCATCGATTTCGTTATATGCCTCGGCTGCTTTCAAAAAGTATGTTGCTGAATTTGGGTTGCGAAACATCTCGATTTTTTGTTCTAGCAATTCTTTGAAATATACAACATTATCCGTTGAATTAAATGAAGCTTCAAGAAGATTTTCTGCAGATAAACAAAGGAGTTCCGTTAAATTCCCGAGGGATTCAATTTCTTGGTTCAACAGTTCTGTCGCTTTCATCGCTTCTTCTTGATCTGTCATTTGAAAGATGGCTTCCATCTTTTTCATCATTGCAGAGTAATTTTCAATCTCTTGCTCCATATCCCAGCCAGACGTATCGACGTCGGCTCGATTGAGAACCGAAGTGATAATCGTAAAGTCAGGATTGTCTGTAACTTTCAACCAATTGAACACGAGTTCGCGTTCTTCACCCACGTTTTGGCGAATCCCAAAGGGATCAAATGCATCAAGCGCATTGACTCGCTCTAACATCGCTTCAAGTAGGATAGGATCTGTTGACATATCAATGACATTTTCATTTTCAGCAGCCATAGAAAATGAACTTGACGCCACAAGCGAGTCAATGATTGTTTTTGTGGAGCTTTGATGCATCGTTATGGCGAGCATTGCATTTATATTCTCCAATGCTGCTGTTGTATTCCCGTTTTGGATATCTCCTTGCATTGAAAATTGAAGCAATCCTTGCACTTTTCTCAGTTTGCCGATGTGTGGTAGAAGCAAATCGAAACCTTGGGAATAGTCAAGATTCCAATCGCACTCCTCCACAGATGCGATTTCTTTTGCTCGATGAATCAATGGTGCAAGTTCCTCGTACCGTATTTGAGCTTCTGCGTCCCAAACATCATCGTAATCATAAAGATCATCCACATGTTCAATCTCTTGAAAGAATTCGTTCCACGCATCCGCTGCATTTTGCGCAGGATACGGAGGTATTGAATCAGGAATCGGAGGAACTGTACTTAATGAGAAAGAACAGAGAAGAGTTGTAGCAAGTACCATGTGTGACATAATGGCAGAGAAAACCCCAACAAGCAAGTAAGGAAATTATGGACTGGATTTCTATCGTCATTTTGGTGCTTTTTATTGTGTACGCCTCTGTTTGTGTGTTGATTACACTCGTTGGTCTGCCCGGAACGTGGCTGATGGTCGGCGGAGCACTTGCCATCGCATTCCTCAACCCACTCTGGAACAGTGAAACCCCTATTTGGGGATGGACAACCATCGGAGTTATTCTTGGTCTTGCCGTGTGTGGAGAAATTATTGAGACTCTTGCCGCTGGTCTTGGTGCAAAAGCGGGTGGGGGTACAAAAAGAGGAATGGTAGGGGCGATCCTTGGAAGTATCTTTGGGGCACTTGCAGGCACATTCTTCATTCCCATCCCACTCATTGGAACACTCATTGGGGCAGTTGCGGGTGCGTTTATAGGTGCAATCATAGGGGAACTTACACATCAAAATCCCGCTACTAAAAGCGAACTTGCAAAATCTGCAACAGGCGCCGCGATTGGCAGAGTTTTGGGCATTCTTGGTAAATCCGGAATTGCTGCAATATGTTGGTGCGTATTACTGGTTGCAGGTCTCTTTAGTGTCTGACACCGGTGTCAGACTCCAGTCAATCGGAGAATTTCATCTACAGTTGTCAAACCGTCTGCAACTTTAGCAAATCCATCACAACGCAAATTTTTCATTCCGCGCTTTGTCACCAAATTTCTAAACGAAGTAATTGTTGGATTTCCTGCGATTGCATCTCGCAATTCGTCATCCATCACGAGCAATTCATAGATTCCTAATCGCCCTGAATAGCCGCTTCCTCGGCATGCAGAACAACCAACCGCGTAAGGTATTTTTTCGGCTTCATACCCCACAAGTAATTTTTCTACTTTTTTGCTCGGGCTTTTGAACTGAACACATTTCGGACAGACTTTTCGAGCAAGACGTTGTGCAAGAATTGCATTTACAGCAGACGCAACAAGAAATGGCTCAACACCTATGTTAATCAGACGTGTCATTGCGCTGGGCGCGTCATTTGTATGCAACGTTGAAAGAACAAGGTGGCCTGTCATTGCTGCTTGAATGGCAACACCTGCTGTTTCCATATCTCGTATTTCACCAAGCAATACAACATCTGGATCTTGGCGAAGTAATGCACGAAGAGCTCGAGAAAAGGTCATGTCAATTTTCTCGTGCACCTGAATTTGAGTAATTCCATCAAGTTCATACTCGACAGGGTCTTCCACTGTTGAAATGTTTAGTCGCTTGCGATCCATTTCTTGTAAAGAGGAATACAGTGTTGTTGTTTTGCCGCAACCTGTTGGACCCGTTACTAAAATAATCCCGTGAGGGGATTCGATTTCACTTTTCCATAATTCAAGGGCATCATCTCGAAAGCCAAGTTCGTTAAGACCAATACGAATATTTCGATCATCGAGTAATCGAAGAACAACTTTTTCGCCCTTTGGAGTTGGAACCGTTGACATCCGCAAATCAATTTGACGACCAAGTACTGTTGCTCGGATACGACCATCTTGAGGAATGCGGCGTTCTGCTATGTCGAGATTTGCCAATATTTTCAACCGGCTGACAACTGCACTATGCATTGATTTTGGTGACTGATTGAGATCGTGCAAAACACCATCAATTCGATATCGCAAATGTGAACAATCATCGCTTGGTTCAAAATGTATATCCGATGCATCTTCACGAACCGCTTCTGTAATCATTTCACCCACAAGACGCACCACGGGTGATGATTCTGCATCGTTCGCTTCTTCTTGCAAATCAACAGTTTCTGGAAGTTGTTGAGAAGCATAAAATTCAGAATCCTCTTCAAACTTTTCGATTTTCTTCGGCTCACTATTTTCTTGAGATAGTTTTTCAAGGAGTTCTTGAATATCTCGTGGAGTTGTCAACATTTGACCTACAGGTTCAGCGATTTCGCAACAAACATCATCGGTTAAGAATAATTCATCTACAGTTGATGCTGCGATAAATGCTTTTCCATCAATTCGTACAGGCAATATCTCATGATCTTTACACCACCGTGTTCCAAGTTTTTGGACTAATTCCATTTCAATGTGTTCCATGGAAAGTCTTGAAAACGGAAGACCAGCAACATCCGCAACTGCTTGTTGCACAGCTTCTTCTTCAATACCAACATCCATCAAAATCATGGAAAACGACCTACCTCTAGTTTTCCGTTGCAATCTAGCAACAAGTTGCTTGTCTTCTTCCCCTAGAAACCCGCGATCCTCAAGTAAAGACGTTAATTTCTCGGAATTGGATTTACTTTTTGAAGTAACTGTTGTCTCTAGGGGCTTCATTGTTAACGCTCTCCATTCACGAGGGGAGCATTGTTCGCAAGATAAATTGTTCGCTTTGTATCGCCGTTTACGTCATGTTCAGCAAGTTGAACAACTGCGTACGTTGTGCCAAGTTCCATAATGCTTAATACAATCTCGCCACCTCGAAGTGAGATCGTATCACCTGATCGGTAAATTCTTCCATTAATATTCGCCAGTGTCGTTCGACCTGTCATTACAGATTGAAGTGATAAATTATCTGCAGCATAATCTGCGGCTGCAAGATATTGATTTCGATTTGTTGAAGGCGAAAACTCTATGTTTTCGATTTCACTTTGTCCAAATGCATGAGTCGTAACAAGTTCCTTTTGCCATTGGTCTGGAGAGCTTGACAAGCGTTGTGAAATTTGCAGTGTTTGTTGCTCCCAGCCCTCAACTTGACGAGAAGTTTTTGTTAAATTGTCAGATGCACACACCTGTTCCATCAGTGCTTGGCCTGTTAATTCCTCGCCACTAGCAGGAGAGGGGACAAGAATTCTCATTAATGAGAGTTCAATAATCACAACAATCGTTGCGGCAAATACAAACACTGTTGCGGCATCATATTTTTGTACTAGTTTTTGGAGGGTTTGCATTACGAACTCTCTTTCGTTGCAAAAACAAGTTGGATTATGATTTTTGCATCAATGAGTTCATCTTCTACACGATGAAGACTCATCCGATCAATTCTTGTAATTCGTTCCATGCGCTCTAGGTGTTGCAAAAAACTATATAAGCTTTCAAAAGAACCAATGACATTCAAATCGATAGGCAGCACATTGTATTTCCCATCATCACGTTCACCCGAAGTTGTGACAGATTTCACAATCAAACCAAGTTCTAACGCTTGCTGAGATGCTGACTCTAGCCATTGCTCGGCATTATGTTGAGCGGGAATATGAGAAATCGCATCTTCTGTAGACTGTTGTACTTCGCGAGTTAGAGATTTTAATTGTCGATATTGGTCGTTTATTTCTTCGTAGTGAGTCAAGTTGGTTGTCCTTGAACGAATTTCTTCTGCTACACCATGGACCGCTTTGTTCATTGGTCGATATGCAATCGCCCACGCGGATACTGGAACTGCGATCAACAGCCCAACAAGAAACAGATGCCTTGTAGGTATCATCATTGTTCAATCTCCGCAATGAGTTTTGCGTTTG
>CAZRPZ010000079.1:0-13426 GCA_964602215.1 uncultured Isosphaeraceae bacterium
CCAATCTGGAATGTCCCAAGAAGAAATGCACCAACATATTATTGATGCACTAACACTTGTCAAACCAATTGTTGAAGAGGCGGGCGTGATGCTTATTCTTGAGCCCATGAATATACGCGTTGACCATAAAGGACATTGCCTGTACGGAAGCGAGGACGCTGTGCGAATTTGTAGAGCAGTTGATTCGCCAATGGTCAAAATCAATTGGGATGTATATCACATGCAAATTAGTGAAGGCGATTTGTGTGGACGTTTACGAGAGGGATTCGACCAAGTTGGCTACATTCAAGTTGCAGACCATCCGGGTCGACACGAACCGGGAACAGGCGAGATTTTCTACCCTCGCGTCTACCAAGAACTCAAGTCACTTGGCTACTTGGGTCCCATTGGTCTGGAGTGCTCCCCAGCTGATGGCGAAACCGCTGCAATTGAACGCCTTCAATGTCTGACACCAATAACACCATAAAAAAGCGGGGTTGGCTCTGAGCCAACCCCGCGAAGTGCCCCCGCGAATTTCCCCACACGATTTACCCTGCCAAGGGAGTGAGTACTAGTTTAAGGCGAGCAATGTTTGTTCAGCTTCCGCCAAGATTTCCCATTCAGCATTTGCTGATTTCCATTCATCTTTTGCTTGGTTCATCAAAGCCCGAGCATTTCGATAATCTTCACGGTCTTCTTGAAGTTCCTTTGCAGCCGCTTGCATTTCTCGGCGTGCTTGCCTGAATTGTGATTGAGCACTTTTGTATTGACTCGAACCTTTTCGGTACTTTCGTTTCGCTGTTGTAAAAGCACGTTTTGCTTGTGACCATGAATTGCGTGCTGATTGATAGGATTGTGATGAACTCCTAAACGATGATGTCACAGCTGAAAATGTTGCTTGAGTCGTTTTTACATGACGTACAAGGCGAGATTGTTGGGTCTTTTGTTCTGTTTGGATTGCTGCTACTGCTAAGTCACTCGCTTGTGTGCTTTCTTCTTTTGCATCAGCCAATCGTTGATTTGCGGCATCCGCTGCAGTATCTACAAGAACTTTCATGCCTTGAAGAAATTCAACGTGAAGGAAGTCTACTTCATCCCAAACTGTCTTGCGATCTTCCATCGACATTTCAGACCAACCTTCGGTGTACATTGAGATGTAAGAGTATGCGTCCCAAAATGAAACGCCATTTACTCGGTGCTCTTCGCCACTTGCATCTGTCCATACTGCATCAAGAGCTGGCTGAACCTGATCTCGCATGAATTCTGCTTGCGAATGAAAGAAGTTGCGGTTTCCATCATCTTCTTTATAGCGTGGAAATGTTTGAGCGTACACAGGAACTTGACCATTAATCATCGCGATTGCGCGTTCAACATGAAGTTGTAATCTACTTGCATCGTTTCCGCCCGGATTGTGTTCATAAACATCTGGGAATATTGCGGTGCATGCATCAAGCAATCGATCGATTGATGCGGTATTAATACTTGGATTTGTGTGAGATTTTTTTGGAAGACCCCAGAAACCGATTTTCGCATTCGGACGAAGTGTTTGTGCATATTCTAATTGTTCAAGATAAGTGTTTATGACACTGTCCATGACAGTTTGACTTGATGTATCGAGCATCGACCACCATTGGCCTTCAAGGTCAAGACAAAGAGGTCCGTCATAATCAGCTGGAATTGTCGCATCAAGCCAAACGACGAAGTTTGCTTTATCTTCTTCTGACATCACACCATCGTGATCCCAGTCAACTGAACCGTACACCATGTGTTGCACTTGGACATCATTTTCAACAGCCCATGCCATTGTGTGTTCGCCTTGGTTAAATTCCTGCGCGTTATGCCAGCGAGCATAACCGCCATGGCTAAAGAGTTCAGTATATTGGTCGTAGTAAACTGCATCGAATAGAACTGGTGCCTGACCTTGCCAACTCATGTCTCTATTTGCATCACGGGTTGGGGCAGGGTTACTTTGCTCTTCTTCGATATCTTGAGGAGTATAGTTAGGTACGGGTCCCCACTGCTGCATAAGAATCATCACATCTGCAACATCGGTGAAACCGTCTTGATTTAAGTCTGTTGGGCAATCGCCATGGCAAGTCGAATTTAAAGTACTTGTAAGAGCGACTAAATCGCCTGAATCAACGTTTCCGTCATTATTAAAGTCGGCGATTGGTGTAGAAGAAGAAAGAGAAACGGTAAGAGATTTGGCGATCGTGGCCATAATCAAAGGCAGGGTTGTCATTTCGGGCTCCAGAGTGAGGGGTGAATTTCATGGTCGAGACCATCTCGACAGGTGCACCTCATAGTGTGTTGGGGACTAGTTTGTGAACTGATCTTTGAATTATTTTCAAAATCTGCGTTTTTTGGCGAAAAACCCGCTTTTGTTCCCGAATTTATTGTGTTCGTTATGCTTGGCAACCGCAGCAAATGAGCAAAATCACGAATTTTCCTCTTTGTCTGTACTTGCTGTGGCACATCAAAAATGTGCCGTTTACTCCAATCGGTCCTGTTTTATGCCCGCCTGAAGCAATCAAGTTCTTTCGGAACCCGTTTATCGCTTTGTGCTGAATACTCCAAAGAGATTGGTTAATCGAATTGGTGTAATCCTGTGGCATTGATATCATCCCTATTGCAGGAGAACACCATTATGAACATTTACCTATTCCCTCTTTACATGTCAGCCATTCTCATTACCGGATGTAGCAGTACGGGTAGCACAACACAAAATCAGAATGCAACGAAGATTGTCAATAACTATGCCCCATCAAGTATCGAACACCCCGATATTCAAACCCTTGTGAATTCATTCGAAAAGGACAGCGGTTCTTCTCCGTTCTCGGGTTCCGTCGTTCAATTACATGGAGAAGTAATTGCTTTCTCATTAACCGAAGATGATTTGTATACCATAACAATTCGAGACGGCGAATCGGATGTTCTCTGCATTTTCGATGATTCTGTATCTGAACAGTTAGGCGAGGGACGTACTGTTCACAATGGAGCAACCGTCACAATTCAAGGTCAATGCTTTGCTTCAGGATTATTCTCGTCCAACTCTTTTACACTTGATGGTTGCAGGATTGTCTCAAACTAATTCTGAGTCAAAAAAAATGGTTTCATTAACCTGCCAATGTTGCGGGCTCTCTCAAACCCTTCCCCTTATACACAGGAATTCCTATGTAGTGTGTTCACAATGTCGTGCAACCCTACATCAACATACTCCTCGGGGTATTCAGCGAACGATGGCACTTTCTCTTGCCGCTCTGATCCTATTTATTCCTGCAAATGTGCTCCCTATTCTTTCAATGAGTCAATTCGGATATCAAAATGACAGCACAATTTTGCAAGGAGTTGTTGAGTTGTGGACGGGTGGAACAGTAGGAATTGCTATCATCGTATTGCTTTGTTCAATCCTCATTCCGCTTGCAAAGATACTTGGATTGTTCTATTTGTGTCTTTCTTGGAAAACTCAACCACCAAAACAAAATTCGTTTCTGCTGAGGTTTATAGAATCAATTGGTCGTTGGTCGATGCTTGATGTGTTTCTGGTTGCGATTCTTGTTGCAATTGTCAAACTTGGTTCATTCGCATCAGTACAACCAGAACTTGGGTTAGTTGCTTTCACAGCCGTTGTCATTCTTACGATGATTGCATCTGCGAATTTTGATTCTCGTTTATTTTGGCAATCCAGAGTCGCTACATGAATACAGAATTACCAACTGCTATCGAGATTCAAAGCCCAAAGAAAACGATTTCGTTGATGTGGCTTGTACCTCTTCTAGCAATAATCATCACAGCGGTCCTATTTCTGCAATGGCAAATTCAACGCGGTCCACTCGTGCAAATCTCGTTTGAAGATGCAAGTGGTTTGACAACACAGTCGCCTATTATCTATCGAGGAACAGTCGTTGGTCGAGTTGAACGCATTTCACTGAATAGCGACTCAACAGGTGTTGTTGTGAATGTTCGTCTTGATGCTTCTGCAGATGGTCTTGCAAAAGAGAATTCGCAATGGTGGGTCGTTCGCCCTTCGGTTTCACTCCAAGGTGTTCAGGGACTCGACACTATTTTTGGACCTCGGTATATTCAAGTAAAACTTGGAGATGGCAAACCAAAATACGACTTTGTAGGGAGCACACTCGCTGTTCCATCAAGTGGCACGCCATACACGCTCATCACAACCTCTGCTGACAACATGTCAGTAGGAGCCCCACTTTTTTATCGGGGGATAGAAGTTGGTGAAATTACCTCGATTGATCTCAACGAAAACGCAACAACAGTGTTACTCACATGCAATATCAACCAAAAGTATTCGCCTCTCGTACGAACTAACTCCGTCTTTTGGAACGTTAGCGGAATTCAAATTGACGCATCAATCCTTGGTATAGACTTGAGAGCTGGGCCACTAACTTCTTGGATTAAAGGCGGAATTGCATTTGCAACACCAAATCGTCTTGGGGATGTTGCACCAGAGGGATATGCATTCACATTAGAAAATGATTTTGATGAAGACTGGCTTGAATGGTCTCCTGAAATTGACCTCACCCAGAATTTGGAGGTCGATTGAATTCAACAAAAAATGCAATTGATGCTTCGTTTTCAGTATCTTGGATACACAAACTTCGGTTTACAAGTAAGGCGTTTCAAGAGAATGGAGTCTTAGACTCTCTCGTACTTGAATTGAATCCACAAAAACTTCTCGTCTTTGTTGACTCAGGGCTTGCCTCAGAAAACCAAACGTTTCAACAAGCTCTCCATCACTGGTGCTCGCGGACTGATGCTGTCTGTTCAACCCCACTCATTGTCAGCGGTGGTGAAGATGCTAAAAACGACGAAACTGTTCTCGAACAAATACTAGTCGCAATCAACAATAACAACCTCTGTCGAAAATCATGCCTTCTTGTCATTGGCGGTGGCGCGGTCTTGGATGTAGTTGGATATGCTGCTTCAATTGCTCACCGAGGAATCCCTCTAATCAGAATGCCATCAACCACACTTTCTCAGGGTGACTCCGGTGTTGGTGTAAAAAACGGCGTGAACTACTTTGGCAAAAAGAATTTCAAGGGTGTATTCACTCCACCGTTTGCAGTTATTAATGATTCAAGTCTATTAAAATCACTGGACGACAAGCATTGGCGTTCTGGTTTAAGTGAGGCCATCAAAGTTGCGCTCATTAAAGACGAAGAGCTGTTTGTGCAAATAGAATCAAGTGTTTCTTCACTTCTTGATCGAGATTCTTCGGACATGTCATCAGTACTCAGAAAATCTGCAGAACTTCATCTGAATCATATCACTGAGGGCGGAGATCCTTTTGAACAGCATGATGCCAGACCGCTTGATTTCGGACACTGGGCTGCTCATAAACTTGAGCAACTTACAAACTTTGAACTTTCGCATGGAAACGCTGTGTCCATCGGCTTATCAATTGACGTTCTATGTAGCGCTGAACTTGGACATCTGGATAGAACAACCGCAAATCGGGTGATTTCTCTCCTTCAAAGTTTTGGATTACCAACAAACCACCCTGAACTATCCAATCCTCTTCTCCTAGATGGAATTGAAGAGTTCAGACAACACTTAGGTGGAACATTAACCTTGTTGATGCTTGGCGGAATTGCAAAACCTATCTATATTCATGAACTTGATCCAAAGGTAGTTCGACAAGTCTTTGACAAACTCATGTAGAATCTCAGGAACTATGCCTTCTCATTCCATGAACCAAAAAGAAATCATAGATCGTTATTTTCTTGAACACCGAGCGAAAGTTCTCGATGTTGCTGCATTTCTCGATCGAATTGACCGATGCGGTGATGAAGAAACCGATTTTCGTATCGAAGCATTGCAACGTTGTATAGAAGAGTGTCTTGCAGAAAAAGTGGGGCGAGTAGAGCGGATTTTGCTACTGCTCAGTGATCACTCTACTGAACCGATTGACAGTGCTGGCACAAAGGGGGCGAGTGGCGCAGTTCCGCCAACATCGTAATGGTGTACATTGATCCTCACATACACATGGTCTCTCGGACGACCGATGATTACCAGCGGATGGCTCAAGCGGGTTGCGTTGCAATCACCGAGCCAGCGTTTTGGGCAGGATTTGATCGAAGTAGTCCACAGGGTTTTTTTGATTACTTCCGACAGTTAACGGATACTGAGCCCAAACGGGCTTCGCAATATGGCATCAACCATCACAGTTGGCTTTGTATTAATCCGAAGGAGGCTGAAGACGTTGGTTTTGCTCGTGAAGTAATCAGCATCATTCCTGAATTTATTGAATGTGATAACGTGCTTGGCATTGGTGAAATTGGACTCAACAAAAACAGCAAGAATGAACTCGTGATTCTCGAGGAACAACTCGCACTCGCTGAAACGTTGAACCAACTCGTTCTTGTGCATACACCACATCTTGAAGACAAACTAAAAGGCACACTGCTCATCATGGATGCAATTGAAAACACTTCTCTTCAACCAAATCGTGTGCTAATCGATCATGTTGAAGAGCACACCGTTCGAGCAGTTCTCGACAGAGGTTTTTGGGCTGGGATGACGTTGTATCCTGACAGTAAATGTACACCTCAAAGAGCGGCAGATATTATCGAGATGCAGGGCAGCGAACGGCTTTGGATTAATTCTGCTGGCGACTGGGGACCTAGCGACCCACTCAATGTTCCGAAGTGTTGCGTGGAATTAGCAAGTCGAGGGCATACACAAGAATTAATAGACACTGTTTCGTTTCATAACCCAAAAACTTTCTTATCACAGAGTGGTAAGTTTAGTGTCGAGTAATTGATGCTTGGGTACTGCACAAATGTGCATCGAGGCAACACGTTTCAGGACGTGCTTCAAAATATTCGCACTATTTGTCAGCCCATTTGCAAAAAAAGTTTGCACCCTGTTGGTGCGGGTCTTTGGCTTTCAAACCAAGCATCACTTGAAGTTGATATTCCATTACTGAAAGACACACTCGCCGAATGTGATGTAAATGTGTTTACTCTAAATGGTTTTCCATACGGAAATTTTCATTCTGACTTTGTTCGCCACGATGTCTATGAGCCAAATTGGTCGCACCCAGAACGGTTTGAGTACACAATACGTCTCGCAGCCATTCTTTCTGAAATTATTTGTAGTAAAGAAGCGGGTATTTCAACACTCCCCCTCGGCTGGAATGCTTCAGTTTTTAAAAATAAAAATGCTGCTCGACTTTTACAAAAGTGCATAAACAAACTTTCAGAGCTTGAACAAAACACCGGTGTTTGTATTCATTTAGATATCGAAACGGAACCGGGTTGCCGCCTCCAACGCTCTGAGGAGTTAGCTACATTTGTAAACATGTACTTTGATGATGATGAAAACGCAAGACGGTATCTACGGGTTTGTCACGACACATGCCATGGGGCTGTAATGCACGAAAGTGCTCATCAAGCATTAAAAAATTATAAAGAAGCAGGTCTTACTATTGGAAAAGTACAACTTTCGTCTGCTATTGAAGTTGATTTCAATGTACCTACTAGTACTGAATGCATCAAAGACCTTCATTCAATTGCTGAACCAAGGTATCTCCACCAGACGACTGTTCTGGATGAGAATTGCTTAGTGTTTTATGAAAATCTTGAGGACATTTCCTTGAATAACCCTGCTGGTCTTTGGCGAGTCCACTTTCATGTACCTATTCACCTTGAAACAATTGGCACTCTGGGAACAACACAAACAGATTTACGAGAGTCAATCACCGTTCTCAAAGATGCTGGCGTAACAGAGTGGGAGGTTGAGACGTATACTTGGAGCGTGTTACCAGCAACGTTAAAGGTTGGCGAGCTTGTTGATTCTATTTCTAAGGAGTTACGATGGGCCGAAGATCAACTCAATTCATAAGTGAGCCACAAGTTTGGATGAATATGCTCCGCATTAGCAATGCGCCAACAATTGTAAGCAATGTCATTGTTGGCGTTGCTTTGGCAGAAGTAACGCACAAGGAGTTGTGGTCTGATCGACTCAATCCTCCTCCAATTCAATTACTTAAGCCATTTTTTATCATTACAATTGTTCTGCTTATTCTTTACTTTGCTGGAATGATTCTCAACGATGCGTTTGATGCAAAACGAGATCGAACTTTACGACCCAATCGCCCAATCCCTCTTGGTTTAATTAGCGTAACACAAGCTTGGGTTACTGGACTCATCTTGCTAGCAGTTGCAACACTTCTCTCCTTCAAGACGGGAGTTGCTGCTGGCTTAGCAACTTCTGGGCTTGCTTTTGTCATTTTACTTTATACTTTTTTGCATCACACAGTTTTTCTTGCAATTCCACTGATGGCTCTTTGCCGAGCGATGGTCTACTTCACAGCAGTGTCAGCTTTCACTACAGAGTTTTCTGGAACTCTTTTCGTTTTTTGCGGGGCAATTGCACTGTACACTGCAGTATTAACATTAGTGGGGAGTGCTGAAAATAAAACACGCTCAAAATACTCTTGGGCAATTTGGGCAACGCTTATCTCTGCAGGAGTCCCAACAATTCTCTTGGGGTTCGACTCGCCTATTGCTTGGTTCACCCTCATTGTCTTTACAGCATGGATTACTTTTGCGTGGAGCAGGTTTCTACCTGTAATATTCCGTCCTATATCTGGCATGCATGCGCTAATTGCAGGGTTCGCACTCCTCGATTGTGTCCTTATTGCTTCGATTGATGAATATACCATCATGATTACCTCTGGATTTTGTTTCGTACTGACAGTTGCCGCTCACCGTAAAATACTCGGCACATAACTGATGCAACGACTCGCAATTCTAAATATAGTAGGTTTAACAAACAGTCATCTTGGCGAACACACGCCAAACATTTCCGCGCTTGCTGAACAAACAACTGTATCCTTTCTAGAACCCCCCCTTCCTGCAGTTACAAGTACCGTTCAATCCACAATACTTACAGGATTAGAGCCAAGCGAACATGGAGTCGTTGCAAATGGTTGGCACGAACGGGAAACCAATGAAACATTCTTCTGGCGACAGTCAAATTCTCTCGTTCATGGCGATAAGATTTGGGACACACTCCGTCAAACAAATCCAGATGTCACAATTGCGAATTTATTTTGGTGGTTCAACATGTATTCTTCGGTTGATTACGCAGTAACACCAAGACCACAGTACAAAGCAAATGGAATAAAAATTCCTGATGTGTGGACATCTCCATCGGCACTTCGCAATCTATTGCAGAATAAATTTGGGCAATTCCCGCTCTTTTCATTTTGGGGACCAACCGCAGGAATTGAATCATCAAAGTGGATCGCCAATGTAGCAATGGAAGTTGATCGAATATATAGCCCCACTCTTTCGTTGGTCTATCTTCCACATCTGGATTACCCATTGCAACGGCTCGGACCGAATCACAAGGACATTCCAACAGAATTACATGCCATAGATGAGGTAGCTGGGAAACTTATTCAGTATTACTCTCAAAACAACATCGATGTTTGTGTACTAAGCGAATATGCAATTGAGGAAGTAAATGATGCCGTTGCGATAAATAGGGTCCTGCGAGCAGATAACTTTCTTTCTATTCGTGAAGAAGATGGACGAGAATATTTAGATGCTGATACAAGTATGGCGTTTGCTGTGCCCGACCACCAAATTGCGCATGTTTATGTTCAAGACGAATCGATTATTCCTAGCGTCACAAAAATCCTAGAAGAAACAACTGGCATCGATTTTGTTTATTCCGGCAAAGATCGAGGAGTACTCACGCATGAACGATGCGGAGATATCGTTGCTGTGTCAGATGCGAACAAATGGTTTTCACATGATTGGTGGGGTTCCCCATCAAAAGCGCCAGACTACCAAGCTACCGTGGACATTCATAAGAAACCCGGCTACGACCCTCGTGAATTGTTCTTCGCCAAAGGATGGAAAGGAAGCAAATCTCGAATCGCTTTAAAACTGCTCTTAAGAAAACTTGGACAAAGAACATTGCTAGATGTCATCACTCTCGATACAAAGCGCGTGAATGGTTCTCACGGTCGGACTCCAAGCATGGGTGCTCCACCTCCAATACTCATTTCACCTCGATGCGCAAAGGAAGCACCGCACTCTCTTCCTTGTGCGGCACTTCACAAATTAATATACAATTGGGTTACTTGCTCGCAGTAGTATTCATGCTTGTCATGACAAGCACTAAATCCATCATGTCAACAACGCCATCGGTGTTTATATCACCAGAGTTTGGTTCTGGACATGCGATTGATTGATTGTCGCAAGTTGTATTTGGTCCTAGCCAAGATCCACCCGCTTTTCTGCATGAATTTTCATCAACAATTAAGCAGCCCGTTCCAATACAGCATGCACCAATTTGCTTGCCGAGAGCAACCATGTATCCACCTGTTCCTGAAACAGTATCGTGTGCCATGGTGTAACGACAATCGTCTTCTAGTAGCGTTGCACTTTTATAACCACGGTACATTGCATTACCATTAAACATTGCAATGTTATCTGTGAATACAGTCTCTACGACACGACCACCACTGTCATAGTCATAAATACCACCGCCATTATACTCAGCGCGGTTATGTTCAAACGAACATGAGATTACTCTCACGTTTGAGCCAAAGTTATACATTCCACCCCCACCGTACTCAGCACGGTTGTTCGCTATTTCTGAATTACGAACCACAGGACGCCCTCGGCTGTTATACATTCCGCCGCCACGTTCAGAAGAGTTTGATCGTATTTTGCAATTTTGAATTGTTGTGTTACTTCGGTCGCCATTGAAAATCGCACCACCTTGATAGGTCGAATTGTTACTTACAAAAATGCAATTCATAATTGTTGGGCTTGAGTGTAGGCAAAGGAGCCCACCACCGACCGTTTCGTTTTCACTATACAGTTCCTTGTTGCCGGTACCACCAGTAATTGTAAAACCATCAAGCACAGTACTTGGTCCTTCGCCACTGATACATTTCACAACACTGTCGTCAAGTTCCCACCCATCAATCGTGGTAACAGCAGCCCCGCCGGCACTTTTAATTGTAATTGCCTTACCATTAAAATTAATCGACTCGTTATACCGACCGGGAGCAACTTGAATTTCGTCATCGCCTTGTGCTAAATTGATTGCTTCTTGGATTGTCTCAAAATCATCAGGAACCAAGATGGTCTCAGCAGATGCCAACGGCATAAGTGCTGCAATCAGGGTGATTGCTAGGAATTGCTTTATCAAGTTTGTTCCTAAGATTCTCATGCTCTTTGTTACTCTGGTAACTACATGCCCACCAAGGCAAGCGTTCTACTGTACTACCATTCTACTCGTAAATATGAATAAAGTCTTTATTCACAAGCATTTCCATCCTTGTCGGTGTTAATTTGGGTGAACTGAACCGATTCAATCGGTTACCCTCTCTTTCTTGCGATTTGGATGGCTTCTTTTCTCTGTTATGGGACTTCTCATCTTTCATACAATGCCCTCTTATGGATATGCAGTCCAAACGATTTACGCTCCTCAACACTACGGCAGAGCGTGTTTCTGCGTTCGTTGCATCTCAATTTTTTAGCAAAAACTTCACTGTTTCAATAAAAAATGATGGCTCTGAGCTAACAACTGTTGATGTAGAGGCGGAAAACCTCGCAAAAAAGTTGATTCTGGAGGCATTTCCAGAAGATGGTTTTTTGGGTGAGGAAGATGGGGAGATTAAAGGAACGAGCGAATTCAGATGGGTTGTGGATCCCATCGATGGGACAGCATCGTTTGCACGAGGCGTTCCCCTTTTCGGAACCCTCATCGGTTTAGAACACAAAGGAGAGGCAATTGCAGGAGCAGCACACTTACCTGTAATGGGCGAAGTAATTTCTGCAGTGCTCTTTGGAGGAGTGGAATACCAAGGAAAAAACAGCGCGGCAGTTTCTACTACCGATTCCTTAGACGAGTCGATGGTTTGCACAACTTCATACGACTATTACAAACAAACAGATTCTGAACTCCTCTATTCAAACCTTCTTTCAAGTGGGTGTTCACTCCGCGGATGGAGTGATTGTTATGCGTACATGCTTCTTTGTACGGGGCGAATTGATGGTGTTGTTGAACCCCTCCTTAAACCGTGGGACATCATCCCATGGCTTCCGATTATTAAAGAAACAGGTGGAAAATATTCGCCAATTGCTAAAGGTGGAATCGCATCAAACGCGATCGTACACGACGCTCTTTATCATGCTTTATCATGCACGGTATGACAACATTACCAATTAATGAAACAATAGAATCTCTGGGTGGCTGCGAAAGAGCGAATGCTGGCGTGCGCCGAGTCGCAAAGCGTTGGCAAGAATCTGATGGCGATGGAGAAACATTCCAAACATTCTGCGAAGAAAGTTTTGTAAAAAACGATGCAGACCGCACAAGACTACTTGACCGTTACGAAAGTGCGATGGGTAGTATCGGCGGGCATCTCTATGAAATTAATAGACACCTTCGACGGTGGACAGATTTGCGAGGGGATGAAATGCCAATGGTAGACAACACCATGGCGATGTTTGATCCTTGCCCTGATTTATCCGACCAGTTTTACAAACAAAAAATTGCGTTTATTGCATTACTTAATTTTGAGCGACCTGATCTTGCGACGATGCTCTCTGATGGTAACGGTTGGTCGACGGACAAATGGGCTGAAGCTAGAATTGGAAGAGCGTTTGGTCCAAGGATTCCTGCGGAAGTCAACGACCGTGCACGCGAACTTGAACACAAAGCAGACATGTTCGTGAGCGAGTTCCATGTTCCAGTTGGTTGCATGGTTGATGACAACGGAAAAACATGGTTTGAAAAAGATCGAAAACTGATTGCACACTGGCTTATCCGAGAAGAAATTAAGGCGGGGTACACACAAGATGGCGGGCTTGAAAAACAACGGGCTCTCTCGTGGGTCATGGGGCGACACATCGATGGAACACTCCCAAAACAAATTATGGACAGTACGTGCGAGGGGAAATGGAACCCCCGAAATAACACCATCGACGACAGTAATGCTGGGGAGTTACTTGGTCCAGTCCGTTACGAGCAACTTAATACGCAACGTTCCGTTGCTGTTGATTACGACAAGTATTACGACGAGCACCCCACTGCAATTGCACGTAAATTTGATTTGGAACGCGAAATTCCTGAAGAAAGTGTTGAGCAACTCATGATTGAATTGCTCGAGGCACCGGTACGAAAAGATATCGCCGAGTATATGTCTCAAAAATTAGGAAGACCGCTTGAAGCGTTTGACATTTATCTTGAAGACATAGCAGAAGGTGCGAGTTCTGCTGAGTTAGATGAAAAAGTTACTGCGATGTTTCAGAACGAAGAAGAATTCCAAAACAAAATCCCAGAACTCTTAAAAGGGCTTGGATACGATGACGAAGACGCGGAATTTTTGGGTACTCGGGTAAACGTAGAAATCGCTCGTGGGGCTGGACATGCTATGCGCCCGGGCATCCCA
>CAZRPZ010000080.1:0-2408 GCA_964602215.1 uncultured Isosphaeraceae bacterium
GGAAATATTTACTTTAAATTACTTGGACCAACTGTTACTGTTGATGCACATACGCCAAGTTTTTTGAAGACAATTCAGTCTCTTGAATTACTTCCGACCTCCCCCTGACTTTTTGTTCATTTCTGCGTATTTGCGAACGGCTTCTTCGCTATGACCTCCTAGATGTTTGTCTAGAAAACGAAGCAAGCCAAAATAAGACTCTGCTGTGGTAATGATGTGCCCTCGTTTTGGCAGTATCTCGATTTGAACTTCAATTCCTTTATCCAGAAGGATTTCCACAAACTGCTGAGTGTATTTTACAGGAGCGACATGGTCGTCACTGCCACATAGAAGATAAATGGGTGGGTCGTGAGCATCAGCATACGTTTGAGGTAGGGTTTCTTCAATTGTGATGCCTTTAGTTTGGAGTGCCCAGTCTTCGTACTTTTGTTTACCTCTACCACGACTCAAGTGTGGCATCACCATTCCACTTACAGTCGCGATACATCGAACTTCTGCAGATTCGTTTTTATGTTTTTTCTGTAGAGTTGTGCCACCCACAAATTCATCTTCAGTCGTAAGACCAACAAGTGTTGCTAGATGTCCGCCTGAGGAGTAGCCAGCAATGCCGATTCTCTTTGAATCTATTCCGAGTTCCTCTGCATTTGAACGCAAGAATCGAATTGCTTCTTTGCTGTCATGAATTGATGCTGGGAAGCCTGCAGTTTGAGTAAGTCGATAATCAATTGAACAAGCGAAATAACCACCTGAGGCAAGCATTCGGATGAATCTCACCCCTTCGCTGCGTGAACCACCTGACCATCCCCCACCATGCAAAAAGATTACTGCAGGCAAAGGTTCAGAAGACACAGAGGGGAAAGCTACGTCCATGTAAAGGGTTTGATGTAGTTCCTTGTAATCACTGGCTGAAGCATACTCAACTTCGGTCATGACAACAATGTTTCCTTCCACTTTTGTTGTTGGCACTGAAAGGATGAAGGAAAGAATGAGAGAGTGCAACATAAGCTTATGATCCTTGATTTAAAAAGTTTGCTAACAGATGGTGCCCATTAATTGTTAGAAAACTTTCTGGATGAAATTGCACGCCTTGTAGCGGTGCGCCCTCGCCATTCCACTGCAATCCCATGCAGATGCCCTCGTCTGTCCATGCATTCACCGTAAAGTCATCTCCTATGCTTTCCTTTTCGACAATCAGTGAGTGGTACCGAGTTGCTTCAAATGGATTTGGCAAACCGACAAATACGCTTGTATTGTCATGATAGATCAGCGAAGTCTTGCCATGAATCGGTGGTCTGTATTGAATAATGTTCATTCCAAACAATGCGCCAATTGCTTGATGCCCTAAACAGACACCAAGAATAGGGATTTCCCCGCAATATCGTTGGACAAGTTCTTGACTAATTCCACTGTCATCTGGTGTGCCGGGTCCGGGAGAAATTAAAAGTTGGGTTGGGTGAAGCAGCTCGGCTTCTTCACACGTAATTTCATCATTCCTTACGACACGAAATTCTCTTTTCGCTCCTGATTTTATATCCAGTTCACCAATTCGTTGAACTAAATTAAATGTAAACGAATCATAATTATCAATAATCAGTAGCACAATACTGAGTATACATCCACAGAAGAAGAAATGCTTTGTTATGCAGCTCGTGTTCCTGCAACGCCATCCTGCGTGACAAGAAATAGATCACTTGAAATGGGATAAGGCAATCTTTTGAAATCGAGAGTAACTCTATCTTGTAATTTTTCCACAAACGAATCTGGTCCACAAGAAATCGCCATAAACATATCTCTGGCTGGAGCGGCGACGTAAAAATTTCCTCTAAACTCAGGTGCGAGTTTAGTCCATAAGGATTCTAGAAGTATTCGAGCAGCATCATATCCATCTTGCATGTTGAAAATCGCCGCTCGCCCGCCACTGTTTCCTTCAACAATCTGCAATTTTAGATTTGGTTGATATTTTGCCAAATTCTCTCGTGCAACTCTATCAAGTTCATCAAGATCAATGCCCCATCGAATCATCTGCTCAAGAGTGATACTTACAGTCATTCGTGGCATGTCAATGACGTAAAGAATTACAGTGTCATTGACAAATGGATTAAAAGCAACTTGAGTTGCGTCAAGTTGTTCAAAAATTGATGACGGTTGAATACGAGGCATAATTCTCGATTTTGCAATAGAGAGAGGCATCGGCATTTGAGAAATATCATCACCTTCTAAGAGTTGTTCTAGAAAATCTTCTACAATTTCAACTCCTCGGCTTGGTTCAGTCATCACCATTCGATACAAATTGTTTAGGCCTAAGTGACGGCCGTCGAGGTACAAATCCATAGGACCTGCAAGATGTACTTCTCGGTCAGGAAAATGCCTGCGCAAAATATGAACGACTTGTTCGCAAAATGCTTCGG
>CAZRPZ010000081.1:0-8457 GCA_964602215.1 uncultured Isosphaeraceae bacterium
ATGATGTCAGCGTCTGTCCAATCCATAAGCATGTCATAACCGGGAGCGTGCGCCATCACGTGCTCAAGGAAGACATCGTGAATTTTATCGCGTGCTGGCCCGAGATTTTCTTGTTCTAACTTTGGGCGAAGGTTTTCGACAACTGCAAGATCAATCCAATCTTCTTGCAACGTTGCAACGACTTCATCTGCAGCCATTTTGTTGCCTGCAAAGATGATTGGCATTTCATATTCACTTCCAAATCTTGGCTGTGGTTTTGCTGGAGCGATGAGTTCGGCAAGTTGGACAACTTTTTCAGTTGTGCCACCGTCTGTTCCACCTGATATTAGAATCATATCTGGGCGGAGTTCACGAATTCGTTGAATTTGCTCGTGGGGGCGTCGCTTGTCATTTGATGAAATTACATCCATGACGATTGCGCCTGCACCGAGTGCTGCGCGTTTGGCTGACGCGGCAGTCATTTCAGCAATAACACCTGCAACCATCATTTGAAGACCGCCACCAGCTGAAGATGTTGAAATATATAAATCGCAACCATCACTCCCAGATGCGGGTTGCTTAATAGTTCCATCTTCATTTGTGAGTTGTCGTCCTGCAAGTTCACCCACTTCGGTGACTGCGTTGGTGACACCTATAGTCACGTTCGCAAATGGTTTTTCAACAGTAGTCGGTGCTTCGCCTCGATACGTTTGGCGATATTCCCCATCCACTTTCTCGATGAGAATTGCTTTCGTCGTTGTGCTCCCGCAATCAGTTGCAAGGATAACGTTCATTTTTTCTAAGTCGATTGTCATTGTTCTGATTTCTTAGTGTGCTCGTTCTCTAACTCTTCGATGCGATTTCGGATCCAATCAACCGAACCGCGGTGTTCTAAAAACTCTGCGACTGCTGTCCAATGTTCTGTTGGAACGAATGCTGCAATAAGCGGAGTAAAAAAGTGCATTGTCTGCGACCCAATAAAATTCAGCGGTCGCCCCATTTCCACACCAATGATGGCAGGAGTGGTTAATCCTCGGCGAATGATACCGTTACAGAGCTTATCTAGGGCTTTTTTTTGCGTTTCATTGGGTTCAATCGGTGAATCATCGTCGACGTGAAACGCATGTTTTAACCAGCCCTTTTTCATGTTGCGACGCCTTCTGGCAAGTGTGCTTTGATTACTTCGCTAATTTGCGTGCCTTGATTTCCAAAAAATATTCTCATTCCATGCCCTACAATAGATGGCTTTTTTCGAGTAAACAAGTAGCAGGAATCGTTGAAAAATTTGGTTCTGCGAACTTGTTCCCATGAGTAATATTTGGACGAGAGAGGATATTTTGCGTAAATTCCCTTTGCGTCGATCGTATACGTCGATGGAAATATAAAGACACCAAACGTGCCGAGCCAAAAAGCGAGTGAACCGATACCAGCTATGGCATTTACGTCAAAAATCATAACCACAGTACCAATAATCACTAACCACGCAATCACACCCTTCCATGGATGTACAGCCGCTGGGCATACCTTCCATTTCACCTCACTCTGAACCGTTTCTTCCATAGACCCCACATTCTAACACACCAAATTATTTATTCGCAATGGGTTACGATTGTTGATATCGCGGCTTGACACTCGACGATGCCTGAAGCGGTATCGAGGATAAGGGCGTGGCATGGGTCGATATGAAGCACCACTCCCTCAACAATCTTTTTACCTATTTGCACTTGTTGGGTTGTGCCAACAAGAATATCACGCTTCAACCATGCCTTAACTGCTTTATTTACATCAAGTTGCGTTGAATTGAAAACGCAACTTGCAATCACATCTGAAACCTCTTCCAACGTTGGCTCAGAGCCGAATTGGCTCAGAGCCGTTGCATCTGGAGTTGGTGATTCCAAGACGTTCACTCCAACACCTACCAGAAACAGACCCACCCGCTGTTCAATCAAGATTCCAGCAAGTTTTTTGTTCTCGACGAAAAGGTCATTTGGCCATTTGAGTCCAATTCGAACACTTGGAATCAGGGCATTGAGCCCTGCAGCGAGAGTTCCCGCAATTGCAATTGGCAAATGAGGTGTTATCTCCTTCAGCACCACCGTAACAGCAACCCCACCACTCGAGTTCCATGTATTGCCACGCCTTCCTCGTCCCGCTGTTTGATTGAAACAACGACACACATCACCGGCTTGCAACCGATGATCAATCGCGGCATCTTGCGTCGAGAGCACTTTGTCAAGGGTGAGGACCCGACCCTCACGCATCGGTAGCGTCCAATCCTATATCAAGCCATGTAGATTGGTGAACAAGTCCGCCAATAGAAATCCGGTCGACACCGGTTTCTGCAATCGCACGTACTGAGTCAAGCGTGACTCCTCCTGATGCCTCTAAGAGTGGAGACGTTTCTGCTTCATTTCTCAATGAAACCGCTTGTTGCAATAATTCTATGGGCATGTTGTCAAGTAAAACGATATCAACAGGCAATTGCAATACTTGCTCGAATTGTTCGATTGTATCTACCTCTACTTCAACAAATGCCACATCGTTTTTTTTTCTTACATCGGAAATTGCTGAAGGAAGCGAATCTTTTAAATTGTCTAACTCAGCGAGATGATTGTCTTTATACAGGCATGCGTCGTGTAAACCAAACCGATGTGAAGTTCCACCACCACACACAACTGCGTACTTATCAAGGGTGCGAAGACCGGGCGTTGTCTTACGAGTGTCACAAATTTTACAACTCGTTCCTACAATCGCATCAACAAACCGTTTCGTC
Organism: uncultured Isosphaeraceae bacterium; assembly: GCA_964602215.1. Classification (GTDB taxonomy): domain Bacteria; phylum Planctomycetota; class Phycisphaerae; order Phycisphaerales; family SM1A02. The sequence goes on from CAZRPZ010000081.1 coordinate 2,753, forward strand.
TGAGTAGCAACACCTGATGCGTAACAAAGAATATTTAACACTGTTCGTTCAGCAAGAAGAATCGTTTGAAGATTGCCTTCTACGATTGCGATGTCTTCACATTCCACTGCATCTCCATCATTATGGAGTGCTGTCAATGAAACATCCCCAAACTCATCGGCAACTTCTGCAATTGGTGCAAGCCCTGCAATCACCCCTTTACCACGAACATGAAATGCAAACCGTGCAATTTGATCTTCTGTAATAATTGATTTCGATGTGAGATCACCACCAAGCCCTCCATCTTCTTCAAGACATCTGCGAATCAAATCTCTCATGAAAGTGTTCAATTGATTAGTCGGTTTGCTCATGTGTCGAATTCTTTAATCTCGCAGAGCGAGACATGCCATCCATCATTTGTATTGTCGCACTTCCTCCACCAATTGCCAAGCGATGTCCATCTCTTGAGACAGAAACACACTCCAATGACTGCTGCGCTGGTAATGACGCCACCAAATTAAGTGAGACAGAATCCCAGACGCCGACAGTACCGTCAGAAGAGACGGTTACAAATCGAGTTTCGTCTTGGAACAATTCAATATCTCGCAAAACACCGCCTGTTGATTCCTTGCTTTCGAGAATTTCGCCTGTTTTCGCATCAATCAATTGCAATGTTTTGCTTGCAGTTGCCGCGAGAATTGCATTCCTACTTTGCACGTATTCCATACCAATAACATCGCTACTGTTCTCAGCCCGTTTCCAAAGAACAGAACCATTTGAAATATCCATTGCCATGACCGTTCCATCTATTGACGAAATATATAGTTCTGTCCCCGCCCTATTAAATTCAACCGCTAACACGATTGAATCGCCTACCTCGCCTTCAACAACGACTTTTTTATCTCGTCTATTAAAGACGTAGTAATGACCGGACAATGTACCCGCCGCGATTCTTCTTCCACTTGACGAAACATCTAACGCTGTAATTTGTCCTTCCCCTCTACCAATTACATCACCCTGTTGCAGTGTATCTATATCCCACAGGCGAATTTGTCCGCCTAAATCACCTGTTACTGCAAAGGACGTCGTTGGAACAAAAGCAACTGTTGTTAATTCAGAACCACTTGATGGAATGACATGGCTCTCGTTCGTACGAATATCAAAGACTTGCATTGCAGTATCAAATTCCGACACTGTTGCGAGGGTGTCGTTCCAAACAAATGCCACATCAGCCGCTGGCATTTTGCTAGTTGCTTTATACGACGTTGAAATTGCGGGCAACGCACTCCACCATCGAATGATTCCATCTTGTCCTACTGTTACAAATCGTCCGCCTTCCAATGTATCTATTGACCAAACCAAGTCGTCATGGCCTAACAGTGTGTCAAGTAATTCAAAATCACTCGCTGACCACAACCGTACGACCCCGTCGAAACCTGTTGATGCGATGATGTTTCCTGTAGATGTTAAGCCCATGACACTCCCATGCATCGAGTGAATTGTTCTACTAGTTTTTGTATCGACATCCCACAAAATAATGTTTCCATCATCTCCACCAGAAACAAGTGTCCCATCCTCTGAAAAATGAACTGTTCTTGCTGCGCCCCCGTGTCCATGGACTCTCATGTAGGGCTGGTTTTCATGAAGATTCCAAGTTTGAACCGTGCCATCAATAGTCCCAATTGCAAGAAGTTCCTTTGAACTATCGTAGTCGAGTGACAATACCATTCCCCGATCACCATTTTTTGTATCCACATGTTCCCCTACCGTATTCCACAGGTGAATTTGTCCATTTGCATGTCCTGTTGCGAATGTCGAATCATCAATTGCTACGATTGAAACAACTGAAGAACGATGTTCATCGAACAACAAAAGAGTGTCTTGCTCAAGATTAAATATTGCAATGTTTCCATTCGTCATCCCTAAATACAATAATTTTCCATTTGCTGAAAAACCTACTGAACTCACATCTGTTGGAAGCGTGACATCGCGTGTAATGTCTCTTGATTCATCTATGAGAACGACTCTTCGACCTACAAATGTGATTGCAAGGTGGGAACCAGAAGGTGAAGTTGCCAGCGAAGTTGGACGATCGCCAATTGGCCACTTCCGAATCGATTGGTCCACTATGTTCTGTAAGTAGTGCCACTCCCAGCCGCGTTGTTCGTGAGTTGTCGCTACTAAATGGTGCCGTGCCATTCCCCATGAGCCGTTCGCAATAGCTGCTTGTGCTGTGCCAATTGTTGCGATGTATGCAATTTGTTCAGCGACGCTTCTTGCGTTCGCCTCGAGTTCGAGTGCTATTTTCATATCCTTCTGCCTTGCCTCTGACTCGACAAATCCCCAAATTAATCCAGTCAGTCCTAGAATCAGTGCAAGGAAAACGACAATGGATGCACGGAATTTCAATTGATTCCGCCGAGCGTACAATTTCAGTCGACGGAGTGTTGTCGGTGGTTTTGCGAGGATTGGTTGATTACATAAATACCTTCTAATATCCATCGCCAATGCTGCGACTGACTCGTACCTTGACTCTCTATCTTTTGACAGCGACTTCATGAGAATTTGTTCAATCTCAATTGGGATTGTTGCGTCAAACGATGTAGGTGATTTCGGTTTTGTTTCTCGAATAACAAGAGGCGCTCTGTACAGTGGAATTCCTTTTAGGTCATAGGGAAGTTCCCCTGTCAATAATTGGAACATCAACATGCCAAGGGAGTACACATCTGTTCGCACATCAACATCGCGAGGGTCATCTCCACATTGCTCTGGGCTCGACCACTGTAACGTTCCAACAAATCTTCCATCTGTTGTAATTGATGTGTCCACTTCGTCTGAACCGGAAAGTAATGCAACCCCAAAATCGATTACCTTTGGTCTTCCTGAACTTGTAATTAATATGTTTGAAGGCTTTAGGTCACGATGAATGATTCCCCGACCATGACCATATTGGATTGCTTCGCAAACTCGAAGAAATAGTTCCAACCGTCCATTGCGACTTAAATTTTCTTCAACAGCATATTCAGTAACCGAAACACTTCCCGGCACATATTCCATCGCAAAATAAGGCAATAAAACATCATCTTGAGTTTGATGCCCTGAATCGTATACTTGCGCAATTCCGGGATGTTGTAAACGCGCAAGCAATTCACTTTCCATTTCAAACCGTTGCAGCGTTGCGGGGCTAGCTGCTGCAGATTTCACAATTTTTAATGCAACAGACCTGTGGGGATGAACTTGTTTTGCTTCATAAACGTTCCCCATCCCTCCGATGCCAATAATGCGGAGAATTTCAAACTCGCCAATTCTCCGACCAATCCATTCATCAGCTCGGACTCCCACGTTTGAATCGAGCCAACGACCATCTGTTTCTTCATCATGATGAGTTTCTGCGTGCGGATCTGTTGAATCGCGAGTGACATCATCCTCATTTGTGTTTGAGTCGTCTTGCATACAACCACATCATACGTGCAAGGGGCTATGTGGGTTCTCACTTAGAGGGCGTTACGAATTTCTTCGGCTAGTAACTCGGCATCTTTTAATTCTACTGGTTTCCATTCAATACAAAGACCGTCACGTTCTGATGGTTTTGGAATGATGTGAAAGTGGACATGGAATACTGCTTGGTTTGCTGTAGCACCATTGTTTTGCAAAATGTTATATTCAGAAACACCCGTTGCACTCACGACAGCTTGGGCAACTTTCACAAGTGCTTCGCCCAATGCTCTAGCACTTTCAGGAGATAGTTCGTGCAAAAATGCAACTGGCTGCTTTGGGATAACTAACGTGTGCCCCCTACTTAATGGAGCAACATCCAAGAACGCAAGAACGTATTCATTTTCGTAGATGCGGTGGCATGGAATGTCTCCATGAATAATTTTTTGAAAGATTGATTCCATTTTTTTCATTCAAGAATTACGAATCGCTGCCTGCGCTGCAGCTAGTCGAGCAGTTGGAACGCGAAACGGTGAGCAACTCACATAATTCAAACCTACAGAATTACAAAATTCAATAGAGTTTGGGTCTCCGCCATGCTCACCGCAAATACCAATCTTGAGGGAAGGATTTACACTGCGACCACCATCGAATCCCGCTGATATCAGTTTGCCTACACCATCGCGATCAATCGTTTGGAACGGATCACGTTCTAACACGCCGTCCTCAAGGTAGTGTGGCAAAAAAGTGTTGATATCATCACGACTAAAACCATAAGTCAACTGTGTAAGGTCATTCGTTCCAAAACTGAAGAAGTCAGATTGTTGAGCGATTTGATCCGCAATAATTGCTGCACGAGGAATTTCAATCATTGTTCCGATTGGAATGTTCAATTTTCCGTTAAACCGTTCCTTTTTCACAATTCGAGAAATCGTCTGCATCGCCAGTGTACGCAGTTGAGTAAATTCTTCTTTAGTGCTTACTAAAGGAATCATAATTTCTGGCTTGGCATTCACACGTTTTCGTTTGCAAAGAATTGTTGCTTCTACAATCGCAGTCACTTGCATGATAAGAATTTCAGGATAGGTCACTGCAAGGCGGCACCCACGGTGTCCAAGCATTGGGTTGAACTCGTGTAATTGTTCGACACGCCGTTTAACCTGTCCAACCTTTACTCCAATTTCGCGGGCAACTTCTCCTTGACCAAGATGATCATGCGGGAGAAATTCATGAAGTGGTGGGTCGAGCAAACGAACTGTCACTGGCAATCCCTTCATCGAAGTGAATATTCCCACGAAGTCGTCGCGTTGATATGGCATTAAGCGTTCAAGTGCTTCTTCACGCATCTCTTTTGTGTCTGCAAGAATCATCCTTCGCATTGCCAAAATTCGATCGGGTTCAAAAAACATGTGTTCCGTTCGAGTCAGCCCGATGCCTTCTGCGCCAAATTGACGAGCACGTGTTGCGTCACGAGGCGTGTCAGCATTTGTGCGAATTTTCATTTTGCGACGCTGATCTGCCCATTTCATTATTTTTTCAAAATCACCGCTTAGTTTTGGCTCATGCCGGTCAACTGCTCCAAGCATGACTTCGCCGGTGCCTCCGTCAATCGAAACAATATCCTTCTCGCCATAGGAAGTGCCGTCGATGGTGACTTGTTTGCGTTTCGCATTGATGTTGAGTTTTGATGCACCTGCAACACAACACTTTCCCCAACCTCGCGCGACAACTGCTGCATGGCTTGTCATGCCGCCTGTTGAAGTCAAAATCCCAACTGCATGGTGCATCCCATCGATATCTTCAGGCGAGGTTTCTTTTCTTACAAGCAAAACATCTTCGCCTGCTTCTGCACGATTGACTGCATCCTCTGCACTGAATGCCAATGCACCGGTTGCGGCTCCGGGCGAAGCAGGGAGCCCTTTCGCAAGTTGTTTTGCATTGTGTTTGCTTTTCGTTGTAAAACTTGGAAGCAGTAATTGCACAAGATCGCCCGCAGGAATCCGAAGCAATGCCTCGTCTTTTGTAATGAGACGACTCTTCACCATATCTACTGCAACTTTGACCGCTGAAGCAGCAGTTCGTTTACCCGTTCTGGTTTGTAACATCCAAAGTTTGCCGCGTTCAATAGTAAACTCAATGTCTTGCATATCGCGGTAATGTTTTTCAAGTATTTTCTTAATCGAAATCAACTCTTTATAAATGGCAGCGTTCCACCGAGTCATTTGTGAAACTGGCTTCGGAGTTCGAATACCAGCAACTACATCCTCACCTTGAGCATCTATAAGGAACTC
>CAZRPZ010000082.1:0-8873 GCA_964602215.1 uncultured Isosphaeraceae bacterium
CAGTGTCTGCAGCAACATGGCAAATCCAACCGGGCCAAATAGAATTGTATTTGTTGTATAAATATCCCCAGATTATTCCACCAGTTATCAACGCCATGGACCCGCCAATGACAAGTCCGATTGAGCCATAGTCCCACATAATCACAACGTGATGTACTGTAAAAAAGAATGCAGACAAAAGAATGGCGGGCCATGTACCTGCAAGTATTTTGAACTTTGTAAAAACAAACCATCTCCAGACATACTCTTCCATGAGCGAGTTGCCAAGAGACATCGCTGAAGCAAAAATTAAAAATTTTGCAGGTGTTGTAATACCAAGATCTTCAATTGTTTGTTTAGCATCTGGGTCAACCAAACTTCCTTTGGCTATCCAATAGGCGAAAAAAATAACTACTGAGACAGGAATTGACCAGAGGACTCCTGCAAGCACTCCCTTTGTATTTGTTGGCGACCAACTAAGTTTCCCTTTATCTACAAAAAGGAGCCATGCTAAAGGAAGTGCCATCAGCCATATTTTTGCAACAGCCCAAATAATTTTTCCAACTTCTATTTCCTGCCCAGTTGGCGTTGTGAGTGGTGGAAAATAAAATGAACTTGAAACTCCAATCAGAGGTGCTGGCAAAATCAAAACCAATGCTAGCAAAGCTTTCTGGGTTTGGTTTAACTTAGTCAGAAACTGCTTCACACTAACCATCATAGCAACTCGCAGAATCGTATTTGCGCTAATACTACAGTGACAGTCACACTGCGAAGCAGGAAACGACCCGCGGGATTGTTTATTGAAGGTGGCTATTGCTTTGCATTGAAATATTTTGCCTGTGGGTGATGCACAATAATTGCGCTTGTGGATTGTTCTGGAACTATTTCACATGATTCTGTTAACGTACAACCAATTCGCTCGGGTTCAAGTAGATTAAAAAGTATCTCTTGTTTATCCATTTCTGGGCACGCTGGATACCCAAAACTGTACCGACTCCCTCGATACCCCTGCGCAAACAATTCTTTCAGTGTAGGTTTATCATCTCCATCAATTCCAAGTTCTATTCGCATCTGTTTATGCCAATATTCTGCGAGACCTTCTGCACATTCCACCCCAATGCCGTGCAAGTATAAATATTCTGTGTACTCGTCATTGTCGAAGAGATCGCGAGTTCTCTTGCTGACTTCTGAACCGACTGTCACGCATGACATACCAATCACATCTTTTTCTCCGCTGCTCCTTGGTAAGAAAAAGTCACTTAAACAACGTTTTTGACGTTTTGATTGCCGCGAAAATGAATATCTTGCAATTTCTTTCTCGTGATCGTTTTCATCAAAGATGACTACATCGTTTCCATCGCTGTTGCAAGGCCACCAACCATAGACAACCTTCGGTCGAAGGATATTTTCCTCTTTGCACATCAGCTTTAAGCGTTCAAAAATTGGCTGTACGATATCTACGTCAAGTGCATCAAATTCTTCGCGACTCAACGCGCCTTTTTTAAACCCCCACTGCCCACGGAATAGCGCTGTTTCATTGATGTACGGATAAATCAAATCTAAATCTATGTCTGTTTCAACATTGGAACCATAAAATGGCGCTGCAGGAACTGCAACCAAATCAACTGCGAAACCTTCTGAATCACCGCCCTTATCAACCCGATTTTTTCGTCCAGCTTGTACTTTCGCTTCTACCTCTGCACGTTTCGACAACCTCGCCTCTATTTTCGTTTCTATTTCTGCAAGTTCTCCAGCAATGAGTTTGTCGCACACTGCGAGTGCTTCAAATGCATCTCGGCCGTAATAGAGTGAACCGTTATAAAGAGTGCGCAAATGAGATTCTGCCCAGTGCCGCGTGAGCGCAGCCCCGCCGAGCATGACTGGTGTATCAATTGATTGCGCATTCAAGACATGAAGATTTTGCTCCATCACCCCAACCGATTTCACAAGCAAGCCAGACATCCCAATTGCATCAGCATTGTTTGAGTGTGCTGCATCCATAATTTCATCAATGGTTTTTCGAATGCCAATATTAAAAACGGTGTACCCATTGTTGGACAAAATAATGTCCACTAAGTTCTTGCCAATGTCGTGTACATCACCTGCAACTGTCGCAAGCACGATGCGACCTTTGTCGGTGGCTTCACCTTTTTCCATATGCGGCTCTAAATATGTAACTGCCTTTTTCATGACTTCAGCAGATTGCAACACAAAAGGTAATTGCATTTGACCTGAACCAAAAAGTTCGCCTACTGTTTTCATGCCATTAAGTAAATGTTCATTGATGATTTCAAGTGCAGACCATTCGTTTAGTGCTTCCTCAAGGACTTCTTCGAGTCCTTCTTTTTTGCCATTGAGAACGTGCCCTCGAAGTTGCTGGTCGAGGGGAAGATTTGTTGTGTCGACTTCCTCTTCGATGACATCTTCTTCTTCAAAAAGCGACAGAAAATGGATAAGTGGGTCAAAGTCATCGGTGCGGTTGTCGTAAATCAAATCAATTGCCGCTTGCCAGTGGTCGTCTGGAATTCTGTGCTTGGGTAAAATTTTTGAAGCATGCACAATTGCTGCAGTAAGCCCCCGTTGAATTGCTTCATGTAAGAACACTGAATTTAAAACGCGGCGTGCTGCGGGTTTTAAACCAAAACTCACATTTGAAACACCAAGCAGTAAACCACACTCTGGCAACTCCTTGGAAATTGTTTCGATTGCATCAAGGGTTTCAAGAGCAAGTTTCCGATCCGCTTCCATGCCCGTTGCAATCGTGAAGGTCAGCACATCAATCATCATGTCACTTGATTGCAAACCCCATTTGTTCGTGTAGAGGTCGTGTAACCGATGCGCAATTTCCAATTTTCGGGGGGCGGTTTTCGCCATGCCCTTTTCATCGATGGTCAATGCAACCGCTGCAGCGCCATATTTCTTTAAAAGTGGGCAAATGTCATCTAATCGCTTCTCGCCATCTTCTAAGTTAATCGAATTGACGATACACCTTCCACCAGCGAGTTTGAGTCCTGCTTCAATAACTGTAGCATCAGTTGAATCAAGCATGAGAGGCGCATCAACTTGCTGAGCGAGTCGAGTTGCAATTTCTTCCATATCAGCAACACCATCACGCCCAACGTAATCTACGCACACGTCAAGGACATGTGCTCCCCCAGACAATTCCTCCCTTGCCATCTCTACTAAACCATCCCATTGTTCTTCTTCAAGCAACCGTTTGAATTTGCGTGAGCCATTTGCATTGGTTCTTTCCGCAACAATCAAAATCGACGTGTCTTGTTTAAACTCAACTGGGTGATATAAACTCGTCCCAGATGGTGCTAAAGAAATACATTCGCGTGTTTGTTTCTCGGGCTTTTGTTTGATAAACGATGCAAGATGTTCAGGGGTCGTACCACAACATCCACCAATAATATCGACACCATATTCTTCGACAAATCGTTTCATGGAAACACCATAAGCATGTGGCGAAAGAGGGAAATGCGCAACGCCATTCACCATTTCTGGCACTCCAGCATTTGGAACAACTGAAATTGCTTTGTCCCAATGTTTTGATAGCCACGCAATATGGGGTTCCATGAGTTCGGGACCTGTTGCGCAATTTAGACCAAGCGACAATATAGGATAGGGCTCTATCGCATGCACAACCGTTTGCAAATCACTTCCAACTAGCATAGAACCAGTGGTTTCAATTGTGATACTCACCATAATAGGGATGTCATCTGTTGTTTTGCCTGCAGATTTGAGCGCATCCATACACGCATTAACTGTACATTTCACTTGGAGTAAATCTTGGCATGTTTCAACGATAAAGGCATCGACCCCACCAACAATTAGTCCTGCGGCTTGCTCGTTGTACGATTCAAGCATCACATCCCACGATGTCTGTCCTAACGAAATCAGTTTTGTTCCGGGTCCCATCGAGCCAAGCACGAACCTCTCACCCTCTGCTTCATCACATGCTTCTTTTGCGATTTTTGCAGATTGCACATTGAGGTCGTATGCCCACGAAGCGGCCTCTTCATCAAACTCAGAAAGGACAAGTTTGTTGGCACCGAATGTATTCGTTTCAACCGCATCAACACCCACTTCTAAGAACGAAGCATGTATTTGTTTCACGATGTCAGGTCTTGATTTTGTGAGGATATCGATGCAGTTTTCGCGACCTAGATAATCACGTTCTACATCTGTTTCGATTGATTGCACAGCTGTCCCCATCGCACCATCTACCACTAAGATTTTGGATTGAATTACTGATTTAATTGCTGAGGACATTGCGGTGAAGAGTACTCGACCTCTTCTACTCCTTCAACCTTCTAAGTCATGAAGTCAACAAAGGATTTAATAGCAGTAAACACTCAAAACAGTTACGATATCAGTTTGTGAGTCAACTGTTCTTTATCATCGTTCTTTGTCTCTCCCTTGGTGGCTATTCAACCGTTCAAGAAACGCCTCCAAATTCAATTCCCCTTGATGAGACAACACCCCCAGCTGAAGAGATTCTCGCAAGAGCAGTACAATCAATTGGGGGAAGAAAACAACTCCATGCACTTGAATCGTTTCAACTTCATGGCGTGATGCGATTGCCAGATAATCGCCCTGTTGTTGAGATTGAACTTTCTACTCAAAAAGGCGGAAAGGTACTTGGTGTTATGACATATATCGGGGTCGGGCAAACTCGCTTTGGCTCGGATGGCGTTACAGCGTGGGAACAAAACCTCAATTCGAATAATGAAGAAACTTGGACATTGATTGATTCATCTGCCTTGTCTCAAAAAGTTCAACAGATGAACTGGCTAGAGTGGTTCACGATGCTCCCAATGCAACTAGAGAATATGCAAGTTATAGGAAGCGAAGAATTCGATGACGAAATGTGTTGGAAAGTCCAAATTCTAAATACTGATGAAAAGAAAAACCAAATTGTTTTTTTCTCAAAGCAAACGTACCGGCCGAAGGGTCGTAGATCTGTAGAAAAAACAAGTAATGGAGATGCAACCATTGACATTTTTTTTAGAGATTGGGAGCGAGTGGGCAAATTACTTCTGTTTCACACCATAATTTATAAACGAGATGAAACACTCATCACTATGAAACTCAACAGTTTAACTCTCAACAAAGCCAAGGAAGATTTGTTTCATCTTCCCCAGCAAATCATTCAACTTCGAGATGCAAATGACACTAGCGATTGAACTTCAACAAGTCACGAAATCATTTGGTGAAACTCGAGCAGTTCAGCACTTAAATCTTGAGATTCCATCTGGTTCGCTGTGTGGTTTTCTTGGTCCGAATGGAGCCGGTAAAAGTACCACCATTCGAATGATTATGTCCATCATCCATCCAGACTCTGGTTCAATTAGTGTTCTGGGAACAAACGCACTCGCCGCGAAGGATCGCATCGGCTACTTGCCAGAAGAACGAGGAGTCTATCGAAAAATGAAGGTTGGTAGATTCATTGAGTACATCGCACATCTCAAAGGAATGCGAGGTTCTTCATTACGGAAACAAGTTGATCAGTGGCTTGAACGAATTGAACTCCCGAACGTGCGAAACAAAAAGTTCGAAGAACTCAGCAAAGGTATGCAACAGAAAGTTCAATTTCTTGCGGCAATAATTCATGAACCAGAACTCATTATCCTTGATGAACCATTTACTGGTCTTGACCCAGTCAATACTCAACTCATTGGAGGGATCGTTCATGATCTACGTCGTGCTGGAACTACAATTTTGTTCTCGACCCATGTCCTTCCACAAGCTGAAGAAATTTGTGATCGGATTGTCATGATCGATAACGGGATAAAAGTAATCGACGATCAAATCAATGCTGTCCGCAATCAATTCGATCCGAACATTGTGCAGGTTATGCCTATTGATCCAACTGTAGATTTTCTTCAGTTTAACGGTGTTCAAAAGCAAGATTCAGCAAATAAAGATGGTGAAATTAATCTCTATTTAGACGAAAATGCAAGTCAAACAGCAATTATTGGTGACATTGCCCGATCAGTCCCACTACGTGGGATACAAGTCATGCAACCAACACTCACAGATATTTTTATTCACCAGATTGCAACAAATAAGGGTGACGAGGCGGCTGAAAAAACTCGGGAGCAATTAACAAATGCGTAAAACATTGACTGTTGCTTGGCGTGAGTTTAGAGATACCGCAATGACAAAAGCATTTGTGTTTGGAGCAATTGTGATGCCAATTTTAACCATAGGGTTGTTTATTGTTGTCATTCCCCTCCTTGAAACTGAGGATGAACCACTTGATGGAACAGTTGCAGTTTTTGCTTCAGAAGATGTTGTCAACGAATTGCAATTACTTTTTGTTGATTCGAAATCTCCGCTGCAAGAACAACTTGAACAACTACCCGACTTCGTTGCTCAAGATTCTATGGTGCAGTCTCTCCTTCCTGAATCCACAAACCCAACAATCACTGTTGAACAAATCAACGAGGCAACCAAGAGTGAAGTCGAGTCCTTGGTCTTAGACGGCACCTATATTGCGTATGTCAATGCTCCAGATTCCCTAGTGCAGTCAGTTGAAAGTGACGAAGATTTAACAATTTTTATCCCAAATGATTTTGCAATCGACCACACAAGTTTTGTTACTCGTAACGCAGAAAATGCAATCGTAAACGCTCGATTAAAACGACAAGGACATGATCCAAAAACAGTAAGGAATATGTTGAAACGACCAAGTGCAATCACTATGCGTATTCAAGAAGATGGCGAACTTGCAACAGACAACGAATTTGCAAGAACACTTTTGCCTATCGCATTTATCTTATTGCTCTGGATCGCAACGTTCACAAGTGGCAACTATTTGTTAACAACTACTATCGAAGAAAAAAGTAATAAAGTGATTGAAGTACTGCTTAGTGCAATTAGTCCAATGCAATTGCTTGGCGGAAAAATTGTTGGACAAGCCGGCGTCAGTGCTGTCATTTTGTGTATGTATGGTTCTGCTGCTGTTGTTGGATTGATTACGTTTGCAATGATGGACATCGTCACTTTTTCACAGTTAGGGTTTTTCTTAGTCTATTTTGTGATGGGGTACTTCATGATTGCAACGATGATGGTTGCTGTTGGAAGCGCTGTTTCTGAACTCAGTGACGCTCAGTCTTTGATGGGTCCAATGATGCTCCTATTCTTAGTTCCGATGGTGCTTTGGCCAATTATCACAGAGCACCCACATGGATCAGTTGCGTTTGTCACAAGTTACATTCCTCCACTGATTCCTTTCATTATGATTATTCGAATAACCTCTGCTACTGAACCAGTGATGATGTGGGAGATTCTAACTTCTATCGGCGTAGGATATATCGCTGTCATTTGTATGATTTGGATGAGCGCACGAATCTTCCGGATTGGCATCCTTATTCAAGGAAAACCACCAAATCTATTGCAATTAGCCAAGTGGATCCGGCTAGGATAAGCAACTGAAATCAATCCAATGTCGTATGATGCCTAGTATGGCAAGTAAGGTATACCAAACAGCTCAAGAAGCACTCGATGGCCTTCTTTTGGATGGCATGATGATTGCTGTTGGGGGCTTTGGATTATGTGGAATTCCCGAACAACTCATCATCGCATTACGGAACAGTGGCGTGAAAGATTTGACATGTGTATCCAACAATGCAGGTATTGATGATTGGGGTTTAGGGCTTCTTCTACAAACGAGGCAAATTAAGAAAATGCTCAGTTCGTATGTCGGTGAAAATGCTGAATTCGAACGTCAATTTATGGCAGAAGAACTTGAAATCGAATTTTGCCCTCAAGGCACACTTGCTGAACGTCTGCGGGCTGGTGGAGCAGGCATCCCCGGTTTTTACACCAAAACTGGCGTTGGGACTGTTGTTGCTGAAGGCAAGGAAACCATGGAATTCGGTGGTGAAACGTTTATTTTAGAGCGTGGTATTACTGCTGATGTCTCTTTAGTCAAAGCATGGAAAGCCGATGAGGCAGGCAATTTGCTCTACCGAAAAACTGCTAGAAATTTTAATCCCATGGTTGCTACATCAGGCAAAGTCACCGTCGCAGAAGTTGAAGAAATTGTTCCGATTGGCACTTTCGACCCTGATCATGTGCATACCCCATCTATTTTTGTTGACCGAATTGTTGCATCAACTCCAGAGAAGCGAATTGAACAACGAACAGTATCGGAGTCATAAGATGGCGTCCGATAGTACTTCTATCCAATTACCTCGTCATATTTATACTGTAAGTGCGTTGAACTACCCCTCCAAAAGAGTCGAAAAGAGGCGTTCTAGGTCAGTTGAGCGTAGAGAAGGAACTATATATATAGATTAAAGAAGGATTCCAGATGAAATTCATACCCTCGTTATCACCATTCCTCGTTGCAATATCAGCAACATTGTCTACGCTCTGCAGCCCATCGACTGCCTCTGGACAAATGGAGTATATGGCTGAAGCCATGCAGCCCGAATTTATGAGTAGAGATTTAGTTGTCTTTGCAGAAGGTCTTAATCTTGACGATACCCAAGAAGTCATTGTTGAAGCGATGTTCGATTCCTATGAAGACGATTTTGAAAATGGCTGGGCAGCCACGCAAGAGAGACTGAATTCAATCGCAGAAGATCTCCGCGATAAGCCACCTGCAACAAGCAAAGAAACCCTTGAACCAGTGTTAAATGCATTGGGGGATTGGCTCATTGAAAAACGGAAACTCGATGAAGGTCTTCTTGAGAATGTTCAAGCAATTCTTATTGAAGACCAACGCCAACTTTGGCCCGGATTTGCTCAGCGACTCTACCGCGAAAAACACATGAGCCGAGGTCGTTTAAGTGGTGAATCTGTCGATCTATTCCAAATCGCAAGAGATACCGATTTATCTCCTGTTGCAGAAAATACAATTAGTAGTCAACTTGAAGAGT
>CAZRPZ010000083.1:0-14413 GCA_964602215.1 uncultured Isosphaeraceae bacterium
TATCTTTTTCATTGTAAAGATGGTCTTGCCTTCAAAAGAAATGTATGAGATTCCAAAAGTAAGATACACGCTGAAGTCTTCGATCTCACTTCTTGTTGTTGGGCTTTTTCTTTTGGGGGCTGGTGGCAAGATAGCAGAGATTAGCGCGGTGTCTGCCGCCGAGAGTTTTGGCATTAGTCAAATTTTTATTGGAGTGACAATCGTTGCCCTTGCAACAAGTCTTCCTGAATTAGTAACAACTGTAGTTGCAGCAAAAAAGGGCGAACCGGATATGGCTGTAGGGAATGTCATTGGGTCAAACTTTTTCAACATGCTCTTTGTGTTGCCAATTACGATGTTCGTTCACCCAATTCCAATTCCCGGAGGTATAGAACCATGGATTTACATTGGTGTAATGCTTATTATTACTTTTGTAGCAGCCAAAATGATGAAAAACGATAAAGATCTAACTGTCAATGAGGGCTGGATACTCGTTGGATCTTATGTTCTTTTTATCACTGGTCTTTCAATCTGGAAATCGTTGGGATAACTAGACAGTCAAATCACTAAAGTCGTCTTCGGTGAAAGGATCTTCAGTAGACTGAGTGACGACTGTTGCAAAACCAGTCGCACCCTGAGGTGTTGCATCTGTCCAATCATAAAAACGTGTGCACGTGTTGTCCCAACTCAATCGCACTGTAGAGGTTGGTCCGTTTCGCTGTTTTGCGATAATTAACTCAGCAAGCGAAAGTTTTTCCTCATTCGCTTCAGCCCACGCCGGATCATTCATGTGGTAATACGCTTCACGGTGGAGCATCGCAACAACATCTGCGTCCTGTTCAATCGAACCAGATTCTCGTAAATCACTCATTCGTGGACGATGACCCTCACGCTGTTCTGCTGCCCTATTCAATTGACTTAAACAAACAACTGGTACTTCAAGTTCTCGTGCCAACGCTTTCACACCGCGACTTATATCGCTGACCTCTTGTTGTCTTGATTCAGTTCGCTTCCCACTGGTCATCAACTGTAAGTAGTCAACCAAAATAACACCGATATCTTCTGATTGTTTGAGCCGTCGTGCTTTTGCACGAAGTTGAGTGATGGTTAAACCGGGAGTATCATCGATGTATAACGGCTTGCCCATCAAATCATTTGTGGCTTGGATAATTGCTTCCATGTCACGATCACTTAACATGTTTTGACGAATCTTATGACTCGATACCGATGCCCTTGAACTAAGTAACCGTTGCACAAGTTGTTGACGACTCATTTCTAAACTAAAGAGCGCAACCGGCGTATCTCGCATCACAATGTTTTCAGCAATATTTAAAGCAAGCGCTGTTTTGCCCATTGAAGGTCTAGCAGCAATTACGATCATCTCGCCATTTTGTAACCCACTTGTAATTTCATCAAGGCGAGAGAATCCCGAAGCAACTCCTGTAATCACACGACCATCGTTTGCTTCTAACTGCTCGATTGCCAAGTTCAACAATTCATCAAGTTTTTCCGCGTGACGTTGTTCAGATTGCTGGGCAATACTAAAAATTCTTCTCTCGGCTTCACTTAAAATTTCTGAGGGGTCTTCGGGATTGCTATACGCGTCGTGTAGGATTTCTCCTGCTGCTGCAATGAGTTGCCGGACGACAGATTTTTCTTTCACAAGTCGGGCATAGTGGGACGCACTTGCAGCACTGGGAACTGCTTGGGCAATCTTGACGAGATATTCAACACCTCCAATGGGCTCAAGAAGGTTGCGATCCTGCAATAACTGACGTAAATGCACAACATCAACCGTTTTTAACGACCCATTATTCAATTCCGTCATTAACTCATAAATTGAGCCGTTGGCTTTTTTGAAGAAATCATCACCGCTTTTAAGAATCAGTTGGACATCATTAAGTACTGTTGGATCAATTAAGATTGACCCCAACAAACTCTCCTCAGCTTCGACAGCATGAGGAGGCAGTGCATCCATCAAACGATTTATCGCCTGTTGTTTTGACCCGTGACCGGAAAGTTGGGTAGTTGGTTGTGATTGTTCTTTGCCCATCCTTGAGCGTACCTTACGTTGAATTGTGACGACCAGTGGAGAAACGACAGGTCATCCACTGGATATACCGGCCGTGTAACAAAGTTACACAGGTGAAGTTGCAAACTCTTTTGTCGATGTTTCAACCACAGGCATTTCTCCATCTGTTGAAATACTGTTATCGACTGCCTGCTTCATCAATCGTCCAACTTTGAATTTGACTGTTCTCCTTGCAGGTACTGGAACACGTTCTAATGTTCTGGGGTTTTGCGCCATACGAGGAGCCCGGTCTCGTAATTCGAAAACACCAAAGTCTCTAAACTCAAGACGATTGCCATCACCAAGTTCATTAATGACACCGTCAAGAAATGCTTGAACAACCGCACGGACATCGTTTCTTTTGTATTTCGTATTTTCTGCGATTCTGTCAATCAAATCTTTTTTAGTAATTGTGGGCATCTTCCAAACTTTCTGTTCATTTGAACTTGTCTAGGAGATTGATATCGCAGCAGGCACGTATGCCGAGGCGAATCACTCTCGTCTCTTCATTCAGCTCGTTGCAAAAAAGAGAAAAAACAAGTTGCGGATTGCCTCTCTGATGTGGGGTAAACCGCAGAATGTTTCATCTCTTTTACTTGCAAACGAACCTCCCATTTTCAACTTCTCTCGTGACACTCTCTCTTGTGCCAGCACATCAGACATCAGTGCCACGTTTAAGTATGGCGTTTTCAAAGCAGTTCGTCAAGAACCTTTTCACAACTCTGCCGATTCATCCACATTTTTTACTTGCGATTCCATGCAAATTAAAGATATCTTTGGTTTGTTTTTTGAGTTTTTTTCGTTTTTCAGTGTGGATTTCTTTTTATAAAAACTCCATTTATATGTCGATAAATGGGCATTCTGGAATAAATTTATTCTAAATCATTTGGTTTTTTGCTTATTGAGAGTATCATTCCCGCCCGACCATTTAGTCGATAATTGGAAGAACACCATGAATATTATTATTTGTGGGGCTGGTAAAACCGGTGCCCACGCAGCAGAAATTTTATCCGCTGATGGTGCAAATGTAACCGTCATTGATGAGAGCCAAGCCTTGCTTGACTCCCTTGCTGACTCATTGGATGTTGCGATCCTTGCTGGTCATCCTTCGGCTGCAAAAGATTTGCAGACTGCGGGTGTTGCAGATGCTGACGTCGTCATCGCTGTGACTGATGACGATGAGGTGAACCTTCTTTGCGCATCCACCGCATCGTACATGGGAGCTGACCGAACATTTGCGACCGTCACTCACAGTATGTATCTCAACCGAGAACCGCTTGATTACTCTAAGATTTTTTCAATAGATAGTTTGATTTGCCCTGCGTATTCCGCAGCGCGGGCTATTGCATCTCACTTACGAAATCCAGCAGCAATGCAGGTGGAGCGGTTCGTCGGACATACAATTGAGGTGCAACAATTTGAAGCAACCAAGGGAGCACCGGGAGTTGGCCGTCGGCTTTCAGATGTAAAACTTCCGGGAGGCGCAAGACTTGCTGCGATTACGCGGAATGGTGACACGTACTTACCAAGTGGAATGAGTACTGTTGATCAAGGTGACGAAGTATTGCTCGTTGCGAACTCAGATGTATTTCATGATGCTAGACGTGTCTTTAGAACAAAGGATGCAGGCAGGCGGAGTGTTGTCATTATGGGAGGTTCCCCAGTGGCAGTCTGGCTATGTCGGACGTTACAAAATCGCGGCTTTTCAATTCGCCTATTTGAAACCAACGTGGAAAGAGCGAACGAACTTGCTGAGAAACTCCCTTGGGTCACAGTAATTCAAGCTGACCCGACTGACCCAAATATCTTCACCGATGAACATATCGAGAATGCTGATGCATTCGTTGCTTTGACAAACGATGAGCACAATATTCTGAGTTGTGCATGGGCGGCTGGTCTTGGGGTTGAAGAGACCTATCCAGTCGTCTCTAGAAAAGATTATGCCCCATTCGTGAAAGCAATGGGACTCACGAATACCTTTAGCCCCAGAGAATTGGCTGTAGAAGAAATTCAGAAACGGCTGGCGAGGAAGCAGATGACGAAGGTGTGTTCGCTTTCGGGAGACAACCTTGCGATCTATCGAATCCGCGTTGGAAAAGATGCCCCTGTGAGCCAGAAACCACTTTCCGAGCTCTCGCTGATGCCAAATTGCATGGTCATTGTGCTTGAACACGATGAACACTATGGCGTTGTACCAAATGCGCACGTCATCCTTGAAGAGCGTGATGTTGTCTTCGTTGTTGTGCACGGTGAATATGAGGATGAACTGCGGACCCTCTTCGCAGTAACGTAATCAAATGAACTACCGCTTAATCATGCATCAACTTGGCATGGTCGTGCTTGTTCTGAGTGCAGTCTTGCTCAGTATTTGGATTTGGTCCTCTATTGCAATTGGATTCAGTGGCAGTGGAGTTGTACCATTACTGTGGTCAGCTGGAATCAGCGCCATATTGGGCAGTTTGCTTTTTGGAATAGGTAAACCCGGAAAAAATAATCATGGTACTGGCTCGATGGGGCGACGCGAGGCATTGCTTCTTGTTTCTTCAAGCTGGTTTTTAGGAGCAGTTGTCGCTGCCTTTCCATTTGTAATTTGGGGTCAATCAGATGAAAACGCCAGTCACCCTTTCCATTCAGTTGTGAATTGTTTCTTTGAAGCAATGAGCGGGTTAAGCACAACTGGAGCAACTATTTTAACTGACATCTCTACTGTTCCTGAACCCCTTCTGTTCTGGAGAGCGATGATTCAGTGGCTTGGTGGTTTAGGAATTGTTGTACTCTTTGTTGCAGTCCTTCCAAGTTTAGGGGTTGGCGGGAAAAAGTTATTCAAAGTTGAAGCACCCGGTCCTGAGCCAGAGGGTGTTCGTCCACATATCCGCGAAACTGCTCGCATTCTTTGGGTCATCTATCTCTTGCTCACACTCTGTGAGATTGTTGCGTATAAGGTTGCTGGAATGGAGTGGTTCGATGCGAGTTGTCATGCACTAACCACTCTTGCCACAGGTGGATTCAGTACTCACAATGCCAGTACGGGATATTTCAACTCTACAACGATTGACATCATTACGATTATATTTATGGTGCTCGCAGGAGCAAACTTTGGACTGTACTACGCTGCAGTAAAAGGAAAACTCCGTTCAATTTGGACAGATCCAGAGTTTCGTCTTTACATATTCCTATTAACAGCTGGCTCGATAATCATTATTTTCTCATTACTCGGAAGTGAGCAGCCAATTATCACGACCACGGGGATCGCAGAGCCCGCCTCCGTCGGAGAGACCATAAAGCAGGGTGTCTTTACAGTTGTGTCTCAACAAACAACAACTGGGTTTACGACCGCAAATTACGACACGTGGCCGTTTGCCGCCAAAGGTGTTCTTCTGATGCTTATGTTTGTGGGTGGCTGTGCGGGCTCCACTGGTGGAGGAATCAAGGTTATTCGAGTTTGGATTGCAATCAAAGTCATGATTGGAGAATTAGAACGCGCGTTCAGACCAAACGTTGTTCGCCCGTTGAAAATTGGCAAATCTTCTATTGATCACGATCTTAAACTTGCAACTGTTGGGTATGTGCTAAGCGTTCTAGTCCTTTTTGCAATTGGATCAGGAACAATCATGGTGCTTGAATCCGGAAATCCTGAGTGTGGCGTCACGACTGCTGCGACCGCTTCAATTGCGACCATTTGTACAGTTGGTCCAGGACTTGCGAAAGTTGGCGCTATCGAAAATTATGCGTGGTTTACCGATGCCTCAAAACTGTTCCTTTGCATTTTGATGGCGATTGGTCGGCTTGAAATATTTGCGGTACTTGTATTGTTTGTGCCAAAATTCTGGCGTAGTTCATGATCAAAAAAAAGTTGAGCCGGCTCACCGTATCTATTGGCATTGCGATTCTTGTGATTCCAATTGTTGTTTCGTATTTTTTCCCAATTTCACTCATCAAGGCATTGCGGTTAATGCATGTGCCATTGCCGAAGGGATTTGACAATCAGTGGTGGTTATACATCAGTGCCTTTTTTCTATGTTGCGCGGGCTTGCTTCAATTCCCCTTCAAAGAGGAGGAGGGATGGACGTGTCAGTGTGGATATGATTTGTCATACGTTCACACGAAATCCAAAAAATGCCCTGAATGTGGGGCGACAATGCAAGTTGAGTGGACTGCAACACCGGGAGAATATTCACGGCAAACGAAAACACGAATCAAATATGCCTTTGTTCTTTTTCTATTTGCGGCAATTCTGGTGTTATTCGGTGCTTGGGTTGATTTGTTTGTGGGAAAAGCAAGGGTGAGTTTTTAACAGAATTACATCGGTTTATCTTCAAGCGTCGCATCGTAGATTGACAACAATTTTTCTTTATCAAAAATCATTTGTTTACGGGATGTGCCAACGACTTCATACCAAGGGGTCAGTTCGATGGCATCACATGGACACGCCTCTTCACACATCCCACAAAAAATACATTTCAGTTCATTAATTTCAAACGAACGTGGTCGTTTCTCGCGATCATCCCAAGGTGCTTCTTCCGCAACGATGTCGATACAGTTTGCAGGGCAAGCGGTGGAGCACATAAAACACGCAACGCACTTTTCTCTTCCCTCTGAATCTCGATTCAAACGATGAACACCTCGAAACACTGATCTCTCTTGACCACCATCTAATACGTCTCTGTCACTTCTTTTTTGTTCAGGATATTGTACGACCCAGATATTTTTTTTGTTTGAGCCCCCCCGACCCATGTTGCCAAGACAATGCCGAAGAGTTGTTCCAAGACCTCTCAAGACGGCAGGCACAAAAAAGTAATCCGAAGCATGGAGAGGATTCGGTGTAACGTCAACGATGTAGTCCTTTTCTTGACCCATAGAATGAAGATTATATGGTGTCTGACACCGGGTGTCAGACACCATACAATGCTTCGATGGCGAAAGATTTACAGACAAAAAAATTATGGAAGCTGTCTGCAATGGGATTTACGTTTGTCTCGATGATTGTCGCTGGTGGATTGCTTGGTTGGGGGCTTTCTTGGGTGCTAGGACAATCAGAACATGAACGAACGTTCGTCGTTACTGGCGCGGTCATTGGTATAGTTGTTGGGATGGTTGATTTCATACGAGATTCACTTCGCGCAGTCCATGGGGAAGAGGAGTGAGCCCTCCTGAAATTTCACTTTCGTTCCGTCGATTAGCATTGGCTCAGGGAAGTGGAGCAGCTCTTGCGGCTCTTTTTTGGGCAATTGGAGTACTCGCCCTTCGTGGATTCGTGGATGACCTTGGGGCAATGGATGCTGTTGCTGGGGTCGCTGAGTCTGGGTTAATTCTTCTCGTTTCATTGGTTGTGTTAGCACTTTTTACCCCAAGTAAATTACGCCCCGTGGCATCTGTTCCGGCTACGTGGTCTGCCACCTCTTTTGTACGCTTTATCATTGCACTTTTATGCTCTTCCTTGCTATACTACGTGGCTCAATTTGGGCTTCGCCCATTGTTGTTTTCGTTCCTTTTGACCGCCGTTTTCCTTCTTGTGGCAGAAACCAGAACACTTGCCTCAATGTTGTCGGAAATCGGAAAACAAACAGAAGAGTAGTCTTCATTTATGTCCCCAATCCTTGCTAGCAACAACCCAATTCACCATATCCTTGACAAGCCGATTACGTTGTTTGGACATCCCGGAATTACCATCCACATGGCTTCCCTTGTTATCGCTGGATTCGTCACATTTTTAATTTTGAAATCCGCTGCAAAACGAATCGCTGTTGGAAACGAGAACGAAGGAACAAGCCGTTACCTCACAAATGGCGGACTGGCTCAACTCATTGAAGTCATTACTATTTATTTAAGAGATAAGGTCATCGAACCAGTCCTTGGAGAAAACACAAACAGATTTCTCCCCTACCTTCTCTCGCTTTTCTATTTTATTCTGACTTGCAATATCCTCGGCATGATTCCATTTGCTGATGTCCAAACTGTTGTTGGTAAAATTACTACTGAAAGCGAGATTGATTGGGCTGTATTCGGAGGCACCGCAACAAGCAATATTAATGTCACAATTGGGCTCGCTCTCATTTCGTTCATCGTCATTCAATTCCATGCATTCAAATCGTTGGGTATTGGTGGTTGGGCGCATCACCTCACAGGTGGTGCTCCGCTCTATCTTCTTCCAATCATGCTCCCAATTGAATTCATGGGAATGTTTATTAAACCCGCTGCCCTTGCAATTCGTTTGTTTGCGAACATGGTTGGTGGACACACGATGTTGGCAGTGCTCACGATGTTTGGAATGATGGCATTTGAGGCAACTTCAAGTTGGGTGCTCACTGGGTCAATCGAACTTGTTTCAACAATTGCCGCCGTAGCTATCAGTTTCCTTGAACTATTCGTCGCCTTCTTGCAGGCATTTATTTTCATGTTCCTCACGACTGTATTCATTGGGCAGATGTCCCATCACGGTGAAGAGCACGAAGAACACGCATTGGAGAACGCGTCACACTAATTACCGACCCATCGTGGGAATGGGTCTTGAACTTCTTTCTTACAGCACTTGCACCCACGGCAACTGCAACACAAATGTTTATAAGACAAAATGGATGAAATTATGAAAAAGCTCGTTGCTTTCACTGCTCTGGCCACTTTGGGCCTCATGGTATTTGACGTAGATGCTGCTTCGGCACAAGACGCAGCACATGGTGCTGCTGAGGGTGCAGATGCTGCTGCTGAAGCCGCAAAATTAGCTCACGAACGTGCTGTAGAAGTTGCGAAGGCAACCGGCGCTGGCTTTAAGGGTCTGGGTGGCGGACTTGCCGCTGGTATCGGTGCTTTAGGTGCAGGTGTTGGTATTGGACGTATTGGCGGCGGCGCTGTTGAAGCGATTGCTCGCCAACCCGAAATGGCTGGTTCAATTGGCACAAACATGATTATTACTGCTGCACTTGTTGAAGGTGTTGCACTGTTTGCAGTTGTTATTGGTCTTATGGGAATCATGTAATCACTGGAGCGAATCCGGTCACATTGACTGGTGTACCTCACAGTACCTCTATACACGGAAGGACCTCACATGATGAATCTTTTCATTGCATCTGAGAATGCATCCCAATCTCCCTTCGACATTCAGTTCCTTACATTAGGAACAACGATTGTCGTCTTTCTGATTTTTTTGTTCCTCGCATCAAAGTTTATCTGGCCACAGATATTGGGTGGTCTTGAAAAACGCGACCAGAAACTTCGTGAAGACCTTGAAGCCGCTGAAGAGTCTCGGCAACAGGCAAAGGACGCTCTTGCTGAATATGAGCAAGAACTTCTGAAGGCGCGTGCAGAGGCAGGTGAGATGATTGCCAAAGCAAGGCAGGATGCTAAACAGGTTGCTGAAGAACTTCGTGCCAATAATACCCGTGAACTTGCTGAGATGAAAACTGCTGCAACAGCAGACATTGACGCTGCAAAGAAGGCTGCAATTGGCGAACTTCATACTGAAGCAAGTACTCTCGCAGTCGCAATTGCAAGTCGAATTCTCGACCGAGAGATTTCTGCATCTGACCAACAGTCACTCATTGACCACTCACTTGCTGAAATGGCGGAATCAAAGTGAACACGCATACCGACGCACTTGCAAATGTCTATGCACGCAGTTTGTTTGAACTAGCAGGCGAAGCTGGTGGACATGAAAAAGTGCTTGAAATCGCTGATGAGATTGAACAAATCTGTGAACTGGCTATGACAGATCAAGAGATTAATTTGTTTTTTTCTTCGCCCATTATTGATAGCGAAAAAAGGAGCGAAGCCCTCTCAGCGATTTTCTCAAACAGGGTGACTGACCTCACGCTCCGTTTCTTGCTTGTTTTAAACAACAAAGGACGCTTGAATCACTTACAGCAAATCTCCTGTGCGTATGACAAGATTGTCGAGGACGCGATGGGTCGTGTAGAGGTTGATGTTTTTACCCCAGTTGCAATTGATGCGAGCGTTGTTCAAACTATTAAGGACAGGGTTCAGGAAATGCTTGGGAAGGAGCCGGTACTCCATCCCTACGTTGAACCAGAAATGCTCGGGGGTATTAAATTGAGAATCGGTGACCAACTTATCGATGGTTCAGTACAAACGAAGTTGCGACGGCTTTCTGAAAGTGTTCAGAACAACGGTCTCGTCGCAATCAGAGAAAAATTTGAAACGTATGTGGACGATTCCGAAACGAATTCGAAATCCCAGACAAAAGGCGAAGAATACAGTGAAGATTAAAACAGACGAAATCACATCAGTCATTAAACAAGAAATTGAACAGTTCACAAGTGAACTTGAAATTTCAGAAGTTGGGCAAGTTGTCGAAGTTGGCGATGGAATCGCGCGTATTTATGGACTATCTGGCTGTATGGCTGGTGAACTACTTGAATTTGAAACACCAAGAGGAACCGTCATGGGGCAGGCGATGAACCTTGAGGAAGACACGGTGGGTGCCATTATCTACGGTGATTATCTTGCCGTAGAAGAAGGCAATACCGTACGAACAACAAACCGTCTGCTTGAAGTGCCCACTGGACCAGAACTCCTTGGACGCGTTGTAGATCCGCTTGGGAATCCATTGGACGGAGGTCCACCGATTAACGCATCAAGTAGTTCAAAGTTAGATATTGTTGCTCCGGGCATCGCTGCAAGGCAACCAGTTGTTGAACCAATGCAAACTGGTATTAAGGCAGTAGACTCGATGATTCCAATCGGTCGTGGTCAAAGAGAACTTATTATCGGTGACCGCAAAACTGGTAAGACTGCTGTTGCAATCGATACAATTATTAACCAAAAACAATATTGGGGAACAGATGAAGCAGTCGTTTGTATTTACGTCGCCGTTGGTCAAAAAGATTCTACTGTTGCAGGCGTTATTGAAATTTTGAAGAAACATGGTGCAATGGAGTACACCATTGTCGTTGTTGCAGGTTCATCCACCGCGGCACCGCTTCAATACATCGCTCCATATGCTGGCTGTGCGATGGGCGAATATTTTATGTGGCAAGGTGCTGAAGGAAAGGTTCCAAAACACGCCCTTTGTATTTACGATGACTTGTCAAAACAAGCAACTGCGTATCGTCAGTTGTCACTCCTTCTTCGACGTCCACCCGGACGAGAAGCGTTCCCCGGCGATGTGTTCTATCTGCATAGTCGGTTACTTGAACGTGCAACTAAACTTTCCGATGAAAATGGTGGTGGCTCACTTACTGCCCTTCCAATTATTGAAACCCAAGAGGGTGACGTTTCTGCTTATATTCCCACAAACGTGATTTCGATTACCGATGGTCAAATTTACTTGCAACCAGAATTGTTTGCATCAGGTGTTCGTCCTGCAATTAACGTTGGCATTTCGGTCAGCCGTGTTGGTGGTAATGCTCAAATTAAAGCGATGAAAGAAGTTGCTGGCTCGTTGCGACTCGATCTTGCTGCGTACCGAGAACTTGAAGCGTTTGCACAATTAGGAACTGAACTTGATGCGGCTTCACAACAACAGTTGAATAGAGGTGCACGCCTTGTTGAGTTACTGAAACAAGGTCAATACACACCATTCAAGGCGATTGATCAGGCCATTTCTATCTACGCTGCATCGAAGGGATTCCTTGATGATGTTGATCTCACAAAGGTCCACGTGTTTGAAGAGGGTCTCATCGAATACATGAACACCTCTGCAAAAGATACCAAAGACAAACTTGTCCAAGCAATGTCATTTAAAGGGCTTGAAGAGGATTTCAATACAGCGATTACAGAGTTCAAGACGACGTTTGTAGGGTAATTTTTTAGCCACGGAGACGCAGAGGTGTTTCGACGTGTCTGAACACTTGGTTTCCACTCAGTGGCTGTCACCGAAGGTGACTGTCACACTGCGAAGCAGGACAACCACTAGTCGCTATCCTCCTGCGAACTGTCTGCGGTTTCACCCGTAGTAGGGTAGACTTCTCATGTTTAGAATGCGCGTTTTTTGCCGATTAGAGAGGAAATCATGAGTTCACTTGACACCCAGCACCGCTTAATTCCAGCAGCACTCGACGCAGTTTGCACAAGTTGTGCTGTTTCTCGTGCTGTTCAAGCTAATCTTGACCAACTGAGACAAGCCACCAAAGACGATCGAAGCCCTGTGACAGTCGCTGACTACGCTGTGCAAGCGATTGTCTCCCTCATGCTCTCGGAGGCACTTGATGAGGAAGATTGCCTCATCGTGGGCGAAGAAGATGCCGCCGAACTTCGCACAGATGAACAGGCGATGATTCGGCAAGCCGTACTCCAAGCAGTTCAATCGTGGAAGCCACAGGTGACCGAGGAACAGATGCTTGACGCTATCGACAGATGTAACCACGATGGTTCAAGCGATGGGTATTGGGCACTTGACCCAATTGATGGCACAAAAGGATTTCTTCGAGGTCAACACTACGCAATCGCGTTGGGACGAATTGAACATGGAGAAGTGGTTGTAGGAGTGATGGGCTGCCCGAATCTCTCTAGTGATCAATCCTTTCCACTCGATCAGAACGACCCTGAAGGTGTTGTCTACGCTGCATCAAGGGGTGCGGGGGCGTGGGAGTTTGCGAAGTGTGAGCAAAGTGATTCTCCCTTGAGGATTGTATCCTCTGAGTACAACTCGGAGCACCCAATACGGTTCTGTGAATCTGCAGAAAAAGGTCATTCAAACCGCTCTAGCAGCGGACAAATTGTCGACAACATTGGAACTGAAGGCGAACCAGCACGGCTCGATAGTCAGTGCAAGTATGCTCTCGTTGCAAGAGGTCAAGCGGATGGGTACTTGCGATTGCCCACAAGCAAAGAATATGTAGAAAAAATTTGGGATCACGCAGCCGGTCTGTGTATCGCAACTGAAGCGGGTGCTGTTGTAAGTGATGTCGCTGGGAAACCGCTGGACTTTAATCACGGCGCGAGATTAGAAGAGAATCGCGGTGTTATTTGTGCAATCAATGGACTGCATCATAGGATTATCGCAACGATTGATGAACTTGCGATTGCAAAAGAATAATGGGACTTCACGGATGGATCACCTTTGGTGTTATCGTCATGATTGTCCTTGCATTGATTAACAAGAGAAAAATTGGTCCAGATCTTGTGATGTCGGGTGGGCTTGTTCTGTTGATGTTATTTGGGGTCGTCTCTTTCCAGAATGCAACAGTCGGTTTTGCACAACGACCTCTACTTATGATTGCTGGGTTATTTGTCATTGCCGCCGCGCTACAAGAAACTGGTGGAATTGAACTTATCGGGCGCAGATTACTTGGCAAGCCGTCCTCGCTAGTAACCGCGCAATTTCGGATGATGGTTCCGGTTGCAGCAATGTCAGCATTCATGAACACAACACCCATCGTTGCAATGTATTTACCGATGGTAAGCGACTGGGCGAAGAGGTTGAAAATTCCGGCTTCAAAATTATTCATGCCACTTAGTTTCGCTGGAATCTTGGGTGGGCAAGGCACCATGATTGGTACAGGTTCAAACCTCATCATCATGGGTTTATTTATAGATTGGTGGCAAAATCCACCTGTTTGGGTTCAATCTTTGCCTGTTGAAGCACCAAGCAATATGGTCTCTATGTGGGGAGCGGCATGGATTGGTGTGCCTGTTGCAATTCTTGGTATCGGATTTATTCTCTGCACATCCAAGTGGTTGCTGCCAGATCGAAGCCCAGTTGAAACGAGCGATGTTGGTGAGAGGGATTACGAAATAAAAATGTCCATTGAAAAAGGCGCATCAATCGTTGGAAAAACGATCGTTGGTGCGGGGCTACGTAATTTGAGTGGACTCTATTTGTATGCCATCGTACGAGAAGACCAACTTATTAACGCGGTTTCACCAACTGAAATTCTTCAACAAGATGACAAACTTATTTTTGTTGGGGACGTTAAATCAGTTGTTGACCTACGAAAAACTAGAGGGCTTATCCCTTCAACAGGTTCCCTGCAAGACATTGATGGAAGACCTTTTTCAAGAACGATGATTGAAGCAGTTGTTTCAGGGTCATCAAAACTTGTTGGACAATCAATTCGAGAATCAAAGTTCAGAACCGAATACAACGCAGCAATTCTCTCGGTGCATCGTAGGGGACATCACATTAAAGGAAAAATTGGTGACATTCGGCTCGAGCCCGGTGATACCTTACTAATCGAATCGAATGAAGATTTTGTAACCACATTTCAACACAGTCCAGATTTTTATCTCATCTCAAAAGTTGACAATTCCCGTCCACCCATTCATAACAGAGCTTGGATTTCACTTGGCATTTTGGGTCTTATGATTGCTCTGCTGACATTTGGATCACTTGAACGAGTTGCGTCAATTTGGCTATGTGGTTTGTTAATGGTTGCAACTGGGTGTATCAATGGACCCACTGCGCGAAAG
>CAZRPZ010000084.1:0-8017 GCA_964602215.1 uncultured Isosphaeraceae bacterium
CCCTATACAGAAGATCCAAGGTCTATTCTAGGCGTTACTACAGGTCGAACTGATCACATTGCGATTAATAATGCACTACGTCGACGCCTTGCACAACTCCATGTGCATCCCTCAGGTAATTCTGCGGATGCAACAGAAGTTAAAAACCATTTGAATAGTATTGCAAAAAAACTCTTGCTCGAATCTCCGGAAATAATTTCAGAGAGTAATACAACTGGCAACGAGTTAACTTCATTAGATCAGGCAATTATTGCATCGCTAGTATGTGAAGGAGGGTGGAATAAAAAGAGTCGATCGCGTTTAGTAGGTATTGCAGCATCCTATTCAATTACAGTTGGTGGTTTAATGAGAATTATGGAGGCATTTTCAGCTTCTGCAAGAAGCGGAAATAAAACTATCTCTAAGAAACTTAAATCTGCACATACAATCGATCGTTCATGGGCAGACATTCCCGTAAAGAAATCTTCATTCAGTATCGTTGATTCTTTTATCTCTGATGCAGCAAAGAAATTGACTCCTGATCTAAAAGCATCAAATCCAGTAATGACCATTAAACTCGCTGTCCTATTCAGCATTTTGACTTTAATTGCATTTATTCTCAGTCTCCGAATACTCCTTACAGATGAAAGTACTTCAACAGCACAACAGCCCGAAGAACAAACTCTTTCTCCATCAAAAACTACATCACTCCCTACTAGTTCGCAGCAAATGTTGTTTACTACTTTTCCTACCTTTAAAGTCGAAGGAATAGATTCAAGCACTTTGACATTTGCGGACAAAGGAGTTGATCAACCTAAACAACTAGCTTCCATTGCTCAATTAATAAGAGATTCACTTGCAAAAGGCAAGCACCCACAACCGACTGTACTACGAGAGTGGAATCAAGCTGTGGATGTTCTCGCATTTGGGTGGCCATTTATGGAAACAAACAACCTACGGAGTTCGGAATCGCAACTATTTGATGTCTTGCTCCAAGCAGAGATGAATGAATCCTACGTACAGACTCTTTTGCAATCTCTTGAACCTCCAACTATTAAATTAGGGTCTCCAAGCAGTGTCATCAGGGCAACTTGGGCATCTGGAATTCTTGCAAGTTTAAGTTGCGACCAAAGATTCAGTACAGAAGTTCGTTCTTTCGCAAAAAAAGCTCAAATGCCTTCAATTACTGCCTGTGATTCACAACAGGCCAAAAACGAAGCGTTGATTCTAATCGCTGATGATCTACTTTTACGATCAGAATTTGATGACCGCTCACTTCAAATGTGGGAAGCATGGATAGTAGCTATCCAACAATTCCAGAAGACTTCAAAAATTCCTGAACAAGAAATTCTACTTATCAAATCTATCTTAGAGTCAGATATCGACCTACTTAGAGAGAGCAACACAAGAAACGTTCTTGGCAGAATTGTGTCATCAACTGATTGGACATCATCCACTACTTCTCGAGATGAAATTTGCGCATTGATTTCATCTGAAGACTACGACGCTGTTGATGTTTCACTCTTAACAGCTATCTACCACGCTGCAAATTCTATTTCTTGGTTTAATGATTCGTTTTTAATTAAACAAAATGACTCAATTGCCACACGAATAGAGATTGCTGAACTTTTGCAGTCTCGATGGCCAGTTGATCGCAGTGAGTCTACTAAAATTTGGAATCTTGCCATTCCAACCGGTTTTGACATCGATGTCATTGAACAATGGAATACCCAGATAGATGATGTACTTCGTCAATCTGCGATTGATGTCGAGGCATTTGTAAAACTTCGTATGCTCAATGAAGCTGCAGTTTCAATTTGGAAGGGGAGACCTGATCTAGCACTACATGCTATTGATAATGCAAAAAGTTTTACGATAGATTCGACGACTTATTTTAAGCCTGCTCATCAAGAAATCGATGGCACATTTACAGACCTATATCTCGCGGCGGGCAAAGATGAATATGAACAACTAGGCGTTATTGATTCTTTATTAAACGGCGGGGAAACTGATCTTGGACCTAGAGATGCAGATTTGCTAGCATCGATCGCTTTAGCAAATAATAAAAATCGTCTACGCGTTGAGGCATCAAGAGTTATTGTCGAGCAGTTTGCAAATGGTTCTACCGTTGCAATCTCGCTATTAAATAATTTCCATAAAGCAAAAACAAAGGAACAAGTCATCACTTTAATTGCAGGGTTAACAGATGTAATGTTGCCAGAACAAGATTCAATTCAATGGCCAATCGTTGCAAGAAAAGCGTTTGTACAGCATTCCTTAACAGCAGGCAACAAACTTATGTGGGAATTTGATGAGGCATCTAGTGCAATTTCAACATCACTTCTGTCTGAATACTTAATGTTGAACCCAGAACACCTCCCATTAAATTCTGAAGCAACGCCAAACGATGCTATTGAAATGGTAGTTAAGTCATGGAATAGAGCGATTCCACCAAAGTATCACTCTTCAAGCCAAATAGAGTTCACGCCAACTGGCGTACTTCAATTCTATTTGCTCCAGCAAATTAAATATTTTGCACTGCTAAAAGCAGAAGAGTCGAGGTGGAGGTCTGACCAAGAACCAATTATTTCTATACATGCACTAATTGACCGTTTACATGCAACTTCTTCTATTTTTGAACAACTTACTGTAGTTGAAACTGAAATTACAACCCACTGGCAGAATTTGTTTAGTGAACTTATTGCTGAATATCTAAGGAGGTCAACCAAGTGACTTTTGCAATTTTTATTCCACTCATTTGCATTACTGCGTCCTTAGCACCAGAGCCTTGGTCGCAACTCTTAGATCCATCTGATGGAGCAACGTATTTCAACGTTGCAGAAGAGTTAGCAGCACAGGATCAACTATCCCAAGAAGACAGAAAACTCATTACTGAACTGTATGTTTTGGCTGCAGTTTCCGATCCAATCTATCGAGATAGTTCTATTATTGGAATCATTTCGATCTTACAAGATGATGAGTTGCGTGCACAACTTTTGAACTTGAAGAAGTCTCCACCCCTATTGGTTCCGTCTCTGGTTCAACAGGTTTATTTATGTAATACTCAAAACCAAACTAAAATCGAAGAACTCTGTAGCACTCTAACTACATTAAGGCAAGGCAAAACTATTACAACAGAACAATCAGATTCTCTAAAACCTTGGCTATTTATGTTTCCGAGTTCATTTGAACCCGTATTTCGAGGTACCCAATCACGAAGAAGATTTCTTACAACTAGTGAAGTCGAAGTGACGCTAAAGGTTGAACTTGCCGTGCTTGGAGGTTCCTCGCAATGGTCAGCAGATTTAACTTCAAGTGGCGGTCATCCAGTCACCATTAACATGAGTGACGATTTAGCATCATTGTTATCTGTTGACCCTATAAAGAGAATTAGAAAAAACGGTCGTTGGGTATCAAAAGAAAGTAAAGAGGATTGAGTATCAATCCTTGCTGTAATATTTTTGCTTACTCTTTATAACTGGCATTACATCTTCAACTGCACTAGGGGTAGGTATTGACCAAATTGCCCATGTTGTTCGATGTGGAGGCAACGCAAGCTCAAGGCCATCTCTGACGAACCTCTTGAGACGACGTGTTGATAATTGGTCAATAAATTCATGAGTTAAAGGAGTAGCAATTTGAAGGTTTTCTTCTGCTGGAATCATAATTGCCAGTGGTTCTTCCATAAATTCTGAGATAAATACAACACTCCAGAACCAGCAATCTCCGTACCACTTGACGTCAAGTGATACATTTTCAAGAGCAAGAATTTTATTCTTTGCCTTGTCGAATGCTTTTTTAGAGTCATTAATCGTAAGATTTCTCAAACTTTCAATCGTCGGGGAATTAAATTCATCAGTCCAAATTGAAGGGGGGGCGTATTTTGCCATTCTCAATGCTCCGCATGTACACGTAAGAATTGGGCATGATAGCATACCCACCGTGAAGAAGACAACTCCCGATACTATCCCAGAAGTCGATCTTTCAACTGCCACAATTTTGCTTGTCGATGACAATGCGCAAAACCTTGAACTGATGCTGGCATTTCTTGAAGAACTCCCTTGCACCCTTCACACTGCTTCCGATGGTCTTGAAGCGATAGCGTGTATAGAACGAAGGAAACCGAATCTGGTCATCCTAGACGTCATGATGCCACGAATGAGTGGCTTTGAAGTATGTCAGAAAATTAAATCTCAACCCTCTACTCGTGACATTGTTGTCATAATGGTAACCGCCCTCAATGAAGTAGGGGATTATGAACGAGCCGTTGAGTGTGGCACAAATGATTTCATCACAAAACCAGTCAACAAACTTGAACTTCTTACCCGTGTCCGTACTCTATTAGAGCTCGCTCTCGTCCAGCAATCCTTTGAGTAATCAACACAAGTGTGAGTACCCTCTGAACCCTTCACACAATCCTACGCAATGAAAAAGAGGCCTGTCCCGCACTCTGTGAGTAGTCGACGAGGGGAGTCATACAACGACTGACAAAGGGAGGGACAGACCTCTTTACGCTGAAGTCACCTATGCGGCAGGTTTTCTGGTGACCACAGCAGGTGATTCGTCTGTTCGTACCCAACCACGACTTCCACGTGGTTCTAATGTGATAAGAAGATGCTCGTAATATCTCCGTAGAGCAGTTAGTTCAAAGGCAGCGAGCCATTGAATAGAGGCACTTGGGTTTAGTCTACTGATTGCGTCGATAACTTGATTCTTTGAGAGCATTTTGATTCCTTCCTTAATCTAAGCGGTAGAACAGCAATCGGTTTCAACTTCATTCCTTCATGATTTGATAATCACTGTAGTTTTAAGGCGCTCTGTCCGCTATATCTACAATCACGACCAGTTGTATACTGGTTAAATATGTACCCACTACATATTGTGGATGCTCATTTTTAGAGTAGGAAATAAATTTTTAAAGAATATAAACGGACGTTCTAGGATGCTGGGAGATAGAGTTTTGCGCCCTTGTTCATTGTCACACTGTCTAAATGTCCCGTTGCAACACCGCCATTTTTATCAAGAAGACCGTGTATATGAATATTCGAACCATGATGAGTCATTACGCCCTCTTGGTCTTTGGCAAAGAAGCCAAGGACAGTAATTGGAGTGCTTGTCTCAACATTCATTCGCCATGGTTTACACTCATCTGCAATAGTAGGTGATGCAATTTACACTTTCCATCGAAAATAGTAATCTCTCCATCTAAATTAGGTAGGGCACCTACAGCATACGAATGAGGATCAAAGGTAACTTCTTCAAAAGTCACACGTGGTTGCGTTTGACCCATCCGCAACGTTTCACGCATCCCACCATATTGTTTGACAACTGTTTCGTTGGTACAACCGCAAAGGCAAAAGAGTCCAATACAAATTATTCGCAGCAGCAACAGCAAGAACCCTTTGCTTCCATCCAAAGTGAGTCAACTGTTGTCCAGTTCACAACATTCCAAAATGCTTCAATATAGTCTGGTCTTCGATTTTGATAGTTCAAATAGTAGGCGTGTTCCCAAACATCAAGGCCTAGAATCGGAGTTCCTTCACCCGTCATTCTTGGGTTATCTTGATTTGGAGAAGAGCAAATTGAGAGATTGCCGTCACAATCTGTAACAAGCCATGCCCACCCAGAGCCAAACCGAGTTGCGGCAGCACTTGCAAATTGTTCTTTGAATGAATCAAATGATCCAAATGACTGATCAATTGCAGCAGCAAGGTCTTCTTCAGGAGCATTGGCACCGCTGGGTGCAATGACTTTCCAGAATAGGGAGTGGTTACAGTGGCCGCCTCCATTGTTTCGAACTGCTGTTCGAATATTTTCTGGAACATCATCAAGTGATGAAACAAGGTCACAGATAGATTTCTCGCCAAGATTGGTTCCCTCAACTGCAGCGTTTAGTTTTGCAACATATCCTGCGTGATGCTTGTCGTGATGAATTTCCATCGTCTTAGCATCAATGTATGGCTCAAGGGCATCAAATGCGTATCCTAATTCGGGTAGTGTGTAAGTCATAAAAATTCTCCTTCTATTGGGTGCAGTATAACGTCTTTATTGTGGCTCTCGCTGTACGCTTTTTCGCTGCAACCCGCTAACGCTTAAGCGTATGGAAACCAGAAGTAAATGAACCAAAATTCGTAGTGGTTCCGTCAACCCACTGCACAGTGACGTTATCAACCTGTTCATGCCCACCTAGTCCAATATGAACCCGAGGATCATTCGCAGACATAATACTCCACGCAGATTGAACCGATTTTGTTAATTGAGTATTACCTAATGATGCTGTGACTACTGCTCCAAGAGCATCTGAACCAGTTGAGTGTAGTACACGAAATGTAACGGATTTCGTGCGATCTGGATGGACATTCATAAGCATGTACGCAGGGGCATCCTTATTCACAACAAGAATGTCTATTCCACCGTCGTTATTGATGTCACCGAATACAGCTCCACGACTTGTATGAATCCCCTGACGTTCAACACCTTCAATTCGTTCAAACTTTGTAGTTGTCCCTCGCAACAAATAATTTTCTTCTGCAAAAGGATCATCTGTGTTTGAAATTCCTATTTGCTGAACTCGGCCATTCGCTTCGTACAAATCGAGAATGCTATCATTGTTGAAGTCAACCCAACCCAATCCAAATCGAGTGGCATGCCTAGTTGAAGTTCGGATTCCTTGCGTTGCCGTAATATCAGTAAAATATTCCCCATCGTTTCGATAGAGTGAATCACTCTCACCAAATAGGTTACAAACGATGATA
This sequence comes from uncultured Isosphaeraceae bacterium, assembly GCA_964602215.1. Lineage (GTDB taxonomy): Bacteria > Planctomycetota > Phycisphaerae > Phycisphaerales > SM1A02. Next base: position 6,735 of record CAZRPZ010000084.1, read on the forward strand.
TCGAAATCGCCATCGTGATCGAAATCCTCGCTAGTCACACCCATGCCTGCTTTGGCTTTCCCTTCATCATCCAATGCACATCCTCGAAGAGGTGCAACATCGCTGAAAGTCCAATCCCCATGATTCAACCATAACTGATCGGGCATACCATCATTCGCTACGAAAATATCAGTAAGACCATCTCCAGAGTAGTCATTACACAAAACACCAAGACCTGTGCCAATTCGAACACCTAGACCTGCACTTGTTGACAAATCAGCGAACGTGCCATCGCCATTATTTTTATATACAACATCTCTTGCTGGGGCCATGTAATTAATTGGTGAACAATAATCACGCTTGCCCTTTGCGTTATAGCAATCAATCACTAATCCATGTTTCCACAGTAAATAATTAGTGACGTATAAATCTAAATCACCATCCGCATCCAAATCTGCGAAGGCAGTGCTCGCTCCCCAACCTTCATCTCCAACCCCAGCAATATCAGTTACATCTGCAAATGTTCCATCGCCATTATTATGTAGCAAGGCATTCTTCCCAACATTCGTAATATAGATATCCGCAAAGCCATCATTATCGTAATCTCCAATCGTTACTCCCATGCCATATCCACGATCACCAGTTCCTGATTGCAGGGTTACATCTTCAAAACTACTATTATCGTTCCGAAGAAGGACATTTGACTCAGTCTCATTTGTATCTAAATATCCTCCTTGGATAAAATAAATATCAAGGTCACCGTCATTGTCAAAATCAATAAACGCAGCACCACCCCCAATAATTTCTGGCATATTAAATTCGCCACTAGCACCACTGGTCCAACTGAAATCAATTCCTAACTCTGAGGCCTGATCAGCAAACCATGTAACATTTTCCTCATTTGATTTCATATTTTCAGAGGAATCAGTACAACTAGTGAATAAAAATAAAATGAGTAAAACGTAAAATTTCATGGTGTTTGTCTTATCTGTTGAATTGCTTTCGACGCTCTTTGTAGGTTCCCATCATTTGGATATAAGGACTGGGCTTCTAAAAGTATTTTCATTGCTCTTTGCTGATCACCACTATTTGCAAGGGCAACTGCAAGTCCTCCGATACTTGGGGTTCGCGTAGGGTCAATTGACAATACAATCTCATATTGAAAAATGGCTTTTTTAAATTGATTAAAACGAAGCAGGACTTCTGCAAGCATTTCTCTTGTCCGTAAGTTTGCATCACCTAATTCAACGGCTCTTGAATACAGTGCTAGGGCACGCTGAAAATCTTGTTGTTTATACGCCATC
>CAZRPZ010000085.1:0-20871 GCA_964602215.1 uncultured Isosphaeraceae bacterium
TATAGAAAAAAATTCAGTTCAACAAAAAGTGCGTATAAATAACTTTACGCAATGTTTTTTACTGTTTTTTGCATTGTGTTTGCTTGTCATTACTTGTTTTGTAAGTTTATTATTTTTTTACACTTATGACAATTTTTTAGTTTTATTTCATTCATTGCGCAATGTTTATGTTAAAAAAGCGTATTCATCAAATGAATTGTTAATCTATAACTTCATTAGTGAAATGGATCTAAGTGTAAGCAACATAAAAAACAAAAAAACTTCAATAAAAAAAGAAAAACAACTGTATCCTCCGAATAAGTAGTTCACTTTATGCAGAACATCAAACACCATACATGCTCGAATGGTTTGCAACTCATCACTGAATTTATTCCAAATGTTCAAACTGTTGCACTCAATTGGAGCGTTCGTGCTGGGGTTGCAACAAATACCAACGACGGTGAGAGTGTGCTATTGGCAGAACTTATCCAACGAGGTGTGCTTCATTACAACGCGAAAGAACATAACGACGCCCTTGATGCTATAGGGGTCAGCCGACAGATTACGTGTGGAATCGAATTTATTCGAATATCATCAATAATGCTTGGAAATCGTCTTTATGAGGCCCTGCCGCTCTTAGGGGCATATTTTCTACACCCAAGCATGCCCGAAAATGAGTTACAGGCATGTAAAAGTTTGTCGTTGCAATCAATTCAATCTCTCGCTGACAATCCCAATCTTCTTGGTACCGTCGAACTCAATAAACAACACTTCCCTCCACCATTTAATCGATCTGCCTACGGAAATCCCGCGTGTATTGAATCAGCAACAATTGAGCAGCTTCAAGCCGTGTACACCGAATTGTTTATCCCAAACAACTCGGTATTAGTGCTCACAGGTAATGTGGATTATGAACGCGTTGTTGGCGAGGTTGAACAACTTATTTCAGGGTGGGATAGTGGAAATAAACACACAATCAAGTCTGCAACCCCTACTCGTGGTGCTCATTGGGTTGAGCAAGAGTCTGCACAAGCACATCTCTCGTTTGCGTTCGACGCCCCGAATGCAGAAGATGAACACTCCATTCTTGAATCAACAGCGATTTCTGTATTTGGCGGTGCAACGAGTGGTCGGCTGTTCACACAAGTTCGTCAACGGCGGTCGTTGTGTTACAGCGTTTCTGCCCAATATTTAGCATCTAAGGAACGCTCTGTTGTAAGAGTACATGCAGGTACTACACCCGAAAGAGCAGATGAGACCGCACAAGTATGTCTTGACCAACTTATGGAACTCAAAGATGGCATCACGGAGAAAGAATTTGATCGAACAATTCAGCGAATGAAGTCTCGAACTGTCATGAATGGTGAATCGACTGCACAGCGGGCTGCTGCGTTGTGGGGGGATCAATTTGCTTTAGGAAAAACCAGATCACTTGCTGACCGTTTGGAAGAAATAGATGCAATCACTTTCAGCGACGTGAATGATTGGTTATCGAAGCGGTCCTTTGGTGAAATGACTTTTATCTCAGTTGGTCCAAAATCTGTATGGTAATGACCCCTAAATGAAGCCATTTCTAGTCAACAGGAACTTCTGCTAGAGCTGGGGGCTGCACATTAGAGCCAAGAGACGGGTTTGATGGGTCAAAATAGACAAGTACTTCTTCACCGTTGACAAGTCGAACTGGGAATCGAGTGAGTAGTGCATCAACCTCTGCGCTGTAGAATCCGGTTTCGGCATCAACTGCTGAGTGACCGAACAAACCGACTGTGACCGAACTCAACCCTGCGTCATCGTTGTGATAAAAGAATGCTTCAAAACCTTTTTTTCGTAATTGTTCAGCATACCCCTGCGCTGCTGCTCGCCTTTTTTCATTCGGAAATTGCCCGCTCTCAAAATCTCCCCATACAGCAACCTCAAGAGTAAAAATTGGAACAATTGTCGGATACTCTCTTCGGACTGTCCATAAATCATGGGGATGAAGGTCTTGTTTCAGTCTTGAAACTTTAAATTTCATTAACATGACTTGGGCAAATAGCGGTGTCCCTTGTGGTGAAGGAATCTTGCGAAGCATCGCAATATCCTCTTTTGCCCGTGCATCGTCATACCCTTGATAGTCTCCGTATGTCAACGCCGAGCCGCGGCTTCGAGGTCGCACCGTGAGTTTGCGTCCTATCGTTGGGTATTGACCTAGTAACGTAGAGTAGGTTGCTTCTGCAGACTGAGCGTGGTAATCGCCTGTAAACGTTGCAACAACGATGGCATACTGATCCGGTGCCGAAGTAATTGATTGATTGGAACTCGATGTGAACCCAGACCCGCTTGTTTCTACTTCACCGAAATCCCAAGTCGAAATGTCCATCGTGTCCCCCTGAGATGGCGCCATTTGGCTCCCTTGAGCACTTGCTCCATCTCCCTCACATCCAACAAGGATGGGATGGAACAGTGACAGAAGAATGAAGCCAAGAATGCAACGCATTTCACGTATCCTACCCCAACAAACCGAGTCAAAAAACCCCTTTTTTTCGCCGTAATGCGTGGTGATATCGGACTTTACGAAAACTTTGAAAAAAACAGCAAAGTTCAAGCAAACTTCGTCCAAAGTACGATAAAACTACTGTGCTCGTTGTATCGCTTGGTGGCTTCAACGGGTCTAGTCGAGTGGGATAGGGAAGTGTTTGGGACTTGAGGTAAACGGTCGCTTTGCGACATAGAAAAGGTGTAAGAAATGTCTGAAATCTCCGTCATCGGAAACGCAGTGGTGGGCAAGGTGCCAGCCGACGCCCCAACTGCTCCAAAAGAACCAGTCGAGGTCGCTGCCCCAGCAGTTGAACGAGGTCTCGTAGAAGACCATGTTGATTTTTCACAGAAAGCTCAGATGCTTGAAAAAATTCAACAGTTGCCAAATGTTCGCCAGCATCGCATTGATGCAATTAAAGATGCTATTGCAACGGATACATATCTCACGGCTGACAAACTTGACCTTGCCATCAATCGAATGATTGACGAGGTTGTTGAATAGCGAAGAACCGCTTGGCACATCACATACACATACGACTGACTGCTATTGCTTGTGCAGTAGGATTGTCGTTGTTTATGAGTTGTTCAGGATGCTCTTCAAACAAGAGAAGCAGTTCAATACAATTAGGGCAATGGGCGTATTCGCCTGAAGGTGTTGAAATACACCCTTTAAGTCGTATTCGCAAGGCAGATAACCCCGAAGATAAATCAATGATTATTGTCCATGTTGAATTTACCGATATGGACGGATTTTCTTGCAGGGGGGTTGGTGTGCTCAGCGTCACCTTAACGAACTCGCAAGGCAACGAGTTGGGCACCGAATCTGTACCGCTTCATAATCCCGACATCAACCACGCTCGGTTTGACCCCGTCACACGAACATACCAAGTGCATTTCAATAATCTGGAAAATAGCTCTGATAGCGTCTTGGCCAAGGCCACCTTTACTCCCCGCGGTGATTCATCGATGCGTAGCAAAACATACAGAATTAAAAATTACGATTGACTAGCACGCTGAGGGGTGCCAGATTGTTTTCATTTCGACAAATGGCTCAATTTCCCAAGGGGATGCAGATGCTGAATTTGAATACCAATACTCATCTTTCTCTTGTACACAATGAACACGTTTCACGCTATCTGCAGCACCCTCTTCAATGCTGCTCTGATTCTTCTTTGATAAATTTGCTGCATACACCCCTGCTACTTGGCGATGAGTCGCGATGTGTTCAATGAATTCTCCCTGCACGCCTGTTAATAAATTAATAACTCCGGCTGGTACATCAGAGGTTTGACATACTTCGCCAAAAATCGAGGTTGCGATAGGGTTTGGCTCAGAGCCAATCGCGACAACTGTATTTCCTGAGCAAAGAGGGGCACCAATAGATGTCACGAGCCCCAGAAGCGATGGTGCGGGGGGAGCAATTGCAACGACAACGCCTTGGGGTTGGGGAATTGTAAAGTTGTAGTACGCACCAGCAACCGGATTTGCACATCCCAACACTTGTTGGATTTTATCTGTCCACCCCGCAAATCGAACCAGTCGATCTACTGAAGCATCAACCTCTTTTCTTGCTGTTGCAACTGATACGGGCTGTGTTAACTGAATTGCAGCAACAAATTCCTCCCGCCGCCCCTCTAGCATTTCTGCCATTCGATAGATTATTTGACCTCGAAGATATCCGGTAATCTCAGACCATGAGCCAAACGCCTTCTCTGCAACTTCAACAGCGTTTCGGAAATCTTTTCGTGAGCCGTGACAAATGTGTGCCGCTATTTCGCCCTTTTGGTTTTCAATTGCAATTGATCTTCCTGACTCTGTGCGTGGAAATTTGCCGCCAATATACAATTTATATGTTTTAGGTACTGTAAGTCGAGACATTAGGAAGAATCCCCGTGATGAGTTTGTAGGCGAACGTATGGACGAAGACCCTGCATTCCACCCTCTCGTCCAAACCCAGATTCTTTGCATCCACCGAACGGTGAACCAGCGTCAAACTTGTTGTATGTGTTGCACCAGATGATACCGGCATCAAGTTTCTTCGCTATCTCAAATATTTTTGATCCCTTGTCTGTCCAAACACCCGCCGCGAGACCGTATGGAGAATTATTTGCTCTTGAAATTGCTTCGTCGGGTGTCCTGAATGTCATCACACTCAACACGGGTCCAAAAATTTCTTCGCGTGCAATTGTGTGACTTGGTTGCACATCAGTAAAGAAGCAGGGTTTACACCAATACCCCTTTGATGGCAGTCGGTCTTTGTGGACCTCGTGCAAATTCGCACCCTCTTCAATACCGCTACGAATGTATCCCTGTACTGTTTCAAGTTGGGTTTGAGAATTAATCGCACCCAAGTCTGTGTTCTTGTCCAGTGGATTTCCCACCCGAAGGGAGCGGAGACGGTGAGTAAGTTTTCCAATAACCTCGCCAACAATTGATTCTTCTACGAATAACCTAGAGCCAGCACAACATACGTGACCCTGATTGAAGTAAATACCTGAAATAATGCCTTCAACTGCTTGATCGATTGCTGCATCAGCGAAAATGATATTTGCACTTTTTCCACCAAGTTCCATGGTTAATTTTTTCCCTGAGCCAGCAGTGTTTCGCATAATTAATTTTCCAACTTCCGTTGAACCAGTAAATGCAACCTTGTTCACTGCCTTGTGCTCTGAAAGAAATCTCCCTGTGTCGCCTGCACCGGTCACGATATTCACAACCCCATCGGGTAAACCAGAGTCCTGAATAATTTCTGCTAAACGAAGTGCTGTTAATGAGGTTGTTTCGGCTGGCTTTAACACACACACGTTTCCACAAGCAAGAGCAGGAGCAAGTTTCCATGCAGCCATCAAAAGTGGAAAGTTCCAAGGGATTATTTGTGCGCAAACCCCAACCGGCGAAACACTTCTGTTCGGAAAGGCGTATTCAAGCTTATCTGCCCAACCGGCATAATAAAAAAAGTGTTGAGCCGCAAGAGGAATATCGACATCCCGTGATTCTCTAATCGGTTTACCGCCATCCATTGTTTCTAGAACAGCAAGTTCCCTTGCTCGCTCCTGAATTCGTCTTGCAATTCGATATAAATATTTTGCCCGTTCTGCACCACTGCATTTTGACCATTTTGGTAACGCTTTCTTGGCTGCGAGTACCGCAGCATTCACATCTGCCTTACCTGCACACGCGATATCAGCTAACTTTCCTTCTGTCGCTGGGTTAATTGTTGCAAACCATGAACGTGATTTTGGAGAGACAAATTTGCCATCAATGAACAACTTGTTCTTTGATTCAATATGAACCTTTGTGCTTTCTATGGATGGACTATATTCCCAACCCGTCAAATCAGACATTTTTGATTTGGTTGTTTTTGGTGTTTTTGGTGTTTTTGCTGGCATGGTTTATGACTCACTGAAGTCGTAGGAAGCAGTGTACCTTCCAGTGCGTAGACGAACCAATTGCCGCAAGACATCATTTGTCAAACTTGACGCTCCAAACCGGAAAAGCGAATTAGAAAGCCAATCATTCCCAAGGGTTTCTTTCACCATGACAAGATAATGTAACGCCTGTTTTGCTGTACGAATTCCACCTGCGGGTTTCATCCCAATCCGAATACCGGTTTCTTCAAAATAATCTCGTATTGTTTCAAGCATTACAAGGGTTACAGGCATTGTTGCGGCTGGACTCACTTTTCCAGTTGACGTTTTGATAAACACCTCGCCATCTTGTATTGGTCCAGCATCTGATGCTGCTCGAATCGCAAGTTCAGAGGCGAACCGGACATTTTCAAGCGTCTCTAACTCCCCTGTTTCTAGAATAATTTTTAAATGAGCCCTTCCGCACTGTTGACGGACCTGCGTGATTTCATCTGCAACTTCCTCAAATCGACCCGACAAGAATGCTCCTCGGTTGATAACCATGTCAATCTCATCAGCACCGCTCTGAACTGCATTTTTGACATCATCTAAACGAACTTCCAGTGGGTACTGTCCACTTGGAAATCCTGTTGCTACAGATGCCACTGCTACGGATGAACCTTCAAGTGCGCGTTTTGCAACCTGAACAAGTTCGGGATACACGCACACAGCAGCAACCGATGGAAGTGGTGGTGTAATATCACCCTCCCACGGTCGAATTGCTTTTGAACAAAGAGAGCGTACTTTTTCTGGTGAATCCTTCCCTTCTAGGGTTGTTAAATCAATCATTGATAGAGCGAGCCAAAGACCCTGTTCTTTTGATGCGGTCTTTATTGAGCGTGTTGCAAAGGAAGAACATCGCTGCTTGGTCATTACAGTATCAACTGGTATACGCATATCTGCAGTGTACAGTCTGTGTCTTAGTTTCGGACAGATGAAAACATTGATGGGAGTATCCACGAAGCGACTGGTCGAATATGTGACTGTCCTTGCGGGTTTTGTAAATCGTACACCATCAATGTTGAAGTTTGATCGTCAATGATATACAGCAGGTCTGTCCCTTGACCACTTGGAGTTGTCACCATACTAAAGCCACCTCCAGTAGAGGATGAATCTGCCAAGGCTTGTGGAGCATGTTGACTTGCTGCAAAAAGAATCAGCGCCATTAGTACGAACGCGCTCGCAACTAATGAATTGTTCTGATTCGTTTTCATTTATTATTTAAGACCGAGTTCGCGTCAGCAGAAATGTTTCTATATCCAAGAGTAACGATTCTGTTCCTGTTGTGATCCCAAGCAACCGCTGCTAATTCTCGCTGTGTTGTGTCCATGATGTACACAATTCCGGTTGTAACTCCATTGGCAACGCTTGGAACAGCAAGGTAACGATGGTTGGATGTTGATTGCGCTTCTGTTTTAGGAGAAAGTACAATCGCGGCAAGCACGACAAGTAGTATTCCATTGAGTGCGATGATGCCGTTCCGTGATGTTTGCTTTGTTACACGCATATTGAGCTAGTCTTGATGACCCCTTTTGGAAGTCATAAGACTAATCGTAATGACTATGCCAAAAAAAAGGAACATAAGGATAAAACCAATCCAAGCGGCAGGAGATTTCCTGAGGTTTGGTTCAGGTGGAGCGGTTGTTGTGGCAGAGACGACACTCGCAAATAAATGAGAGCAAAGAAGGGCGTACAGAAGTGTTTGTAGTCGTCGCATACAAATGAAAGGATACTCTACTCAACGGATTCTTGTGTTCCACGCAACGAAGAGCCACTAGGAGCTCCTAAAGATTGGTAAATCTCCTCTGTTGCTGAAGATTGGTTCATCGTAAAGAAGTGGATTCCGCGTACTTTTGAATCAATAAGTTCTGCACATTGCTGTGCAGCCCACTGCACTCCAACACGGTAGACAGACTCAGGGTCATCTTGAAAACGGTACAACCTACGCTGTAGGGCGGCTGGGAAGTTTGCTCCACCCGCAAGTTCTGCCATTCGTTTCATCCCCGTTAGAGACGTGATGGGCATAATCCCTGCAATAATGGGTGTGTTGATTCCGGCAAGTTCGCACTGCTCCACCCAATCAAAAAAAGCATTGTTATCAAAGAACAACTGCGTACAAATCCAATCAACACCTCGGTCAACTTTTTGTTTGAGGTGTTCAAGTTGAACAAGACGATTTGGGGTTTCAGGGTGTCCTTCAGGGAATCCAGCAACACCAACACCAAAAGACCCGCCATCAAAGGAGTGAATTGCATCAATCAAATCGGCTGCGTATTGATAATCACCACTCTTGGCACCCTCATCTGGTACATCTCCACGAAGAGCGAGGATGTTATCAATGCCTACGTCTGCGTACTCTTGGAGTAGTTTGGAAATTTCTTTTTCTGTATGCCCAATGCACGTCAAGTGTGGAATAGGGTCTAAAGAGGTTTCCTTTGCAAGGTAACAGACTAAATCTCTTGTCCGATTGCGGGTTGTACCTCCTGCTCCATACGTCACAGAGACAAAAGATGGCTCAAGTGCTTCAAACTCACAAAGACGTCCCGTTAGTGCACTCCAGCCCTTTTCAGTCTTTGGAGGGAAAAACTCAAAGCTAAAAATAGTCGTGTCTCTTTTTAGAATGTCACTGACGTGCATCTCTGTAGGATAGTGCAAGCATGCTCGATTGTCGGCGAATTGCTTAGTTTGCCGCTGGAACACCAAACAACGCAGACCCAATTCGGACAATATTTGCCCCACATTCAATTGCTATTTCAAAATCGTTAGACATCCCCATAGACAAGACATTAAACGCTTCACCTGAATTTGGATATCCCTGCATTTCCACAAACAATTCATTGCATCGCTTAAAAACAGGTCTTGATTCTTCTGGGTTCTCGCTTTCGGGTGCCATGCACATTAAACCGCGAGGCACAACGTTTGGCATGGTGTCAAGTTGTTCGAGTAAATACCCAACTGCTGCGGGTGCTATCCCTGTTTTTTGTCGTTCTCGAGAGATATTTGCCTGCAGTAAACACTCGACAACTATATTTTTTTTACTCGCAACTTCTTGTAATTCTTCTGCAAGCCGCAGCGAGTCCACAGAATGAACCATCCGAGTGAGTGGAAGCACGCGTCTACACTTGTTTCGTTGTAGATGGCCTATGAAGTGCCAGCGAATTGGAGTAGCGAGATCTGGCTCTCCAAGTTCCTTTCGCCGTTCTATGTACTCATCAATTTGTGCTGCAATCTGAGTAAAATGTTGAAGGCGGCTCTCACCAAAATCAACATGTCCTAAATCTACAAGTTGGCGAACATCATCAACCGTTGCATATTTTGTCACTGCAACGAGATGGATGTCGCTTGGAGAACGATTCGCTCTATCCGCAGCAGAAGCAATCCGTCCTTGTATCTCTTCGTATCGTTCCTTCACCGTAGTCACTGAGTAACAGGATACTACATTATTTGTATCATTGGTTTAGACTTCGTAACAATATGTGTCAATCTGTAACACTACTTAGATGTTGAAGAGTGTTTGAGTAACAACACTACGCTACTCAACTCGAGTTGCAAGTGCGTCTGCTATTGCATTACCAATTCCCGCAGGACTATCTGAGACCGTAATCCCAGAATTTCGCAATGCCTCAATTTTTGCTTGTGCAGTGTCATCTTCACCACCAATAATTGCACCCGCGTGCCCCATCCGTTTCCCTTTTGGTGCTGTTTTACCTGCTATGAAGGCAACCACTGGCTTGGACATGTGTTCTTGCACCCACCGGCCTGCTTCTGTTTCATCGTTGCCACCAATTTCCCCAATTAGGACGACGCCATCTGTTTCTTTATCCTCTTCAAACAACGCAAGCAACTCAGTAAAGTTCGCACCCTTTATCGGATCGCCACCAATACCAATACAGGTTGTCTGTCCAAGACCAAGGGAACTTGTTTGCCAGACTGCTTCGTATGTGAGGGTTCCACTTCGACTGATGATGCCAATACTTTTCCCACTTTGGGCATCGCACGGCGCGGTATGAATATACCCGGGCATAATTCCAATCTTGCACCCATCTTCAAACGTTTCAGAGCCCCCGTCACCTAAAATTTTCTTTCCGGGTGTGATAATTCCGGGGCAGTTTGGTCCAATCAAAACTGAATCTGGGTAACCTGCGAGCGTTGCTTTCACTTTCATCATGTCTGCAATTGGAATACCCTCGGTAATCGCGCAGATAACTTCAATTCCAGCATCTGCTGCTTCAAGGATTGAATCTGCTGCAAATGCTGGCGGAACAAAAATCATCGTAGCGCTTGCACCGGTCTCTCTGACCGCTTGAGAAACCGTGTTAAAAATAGGGAGACCATTGGCGTCTTGCCTTCCACCTTTACCGGGGGTTACACCACCCACCAATTTGGTTCCGTATTCAAGGCAACCTTTGGTATGAAATGCTCCAGCAGAACCAGTGATGCCTTGGCAGATTACTTTTGTTGTTCCGTTGACTAAAATCGACATGGTTTACTCCAAATAAGACTGTACAGGATACCGCCAACGGCTCTAGGTGACTACACTGATGCAGATGTCTTCTGATACTAAAAAACCATTGACCTATGCCGACACAGGAGTTGATATTGAGGCTGGGGATCGGCTCGTTGGACTGATTCAATCCATGATGAAACGAACACACGGTTCTCGTGTACTTGGTGAGCATGGTGGGTTCGCGGGCATGTTTCGGCTTGACTTTAATGAACGACTCTTCAAGCGAAATTACAAAGATCCAGTACTCGTCGCATGCACTGATGGTGTTGGAACAAAGGTGAAACTAGCATCCGAACTTGGAAGATATAACACAGTCGGAATCGATTGTGTTGCAATGAACGTCAATGACATGATTGTGCAGGGTGCCGAGCCACTGTTATTCTTGGACTACCTTGGCTTACACTCCCAAGACCCTGCAACGACTGCAGAAATTGTCTCTGGAGTTGCAAAAGGATGTGAGATTTCAAATTGTGCTTTACTTGGTGGAGAGTGTGCAGAAATGCCAGATATCTACCAAGAAGGAGATTTCGACATCGCGGGGTTTGCTGTGGGAGTTGTAGAACTTGACCGAGCAATCGACACGAGCAGGGTGGAGCACGGGGACATCATCATCGGACTTCCATCAAGTGGAATTCACTCCAATGGATTCACTCTTGCAAGAGCTGCAATCAAAAAGTTGGATTTGCAAAAAATTTATCCCGAACTCGACTCAGCTCGTACCTTAGGCGAGGTGCTATTAGAGCCAACTCGCATTTATGTTGAACCCATCATGAAACTCCTTGCCCAATACCGCGTGAAAAAAGTTGTTTCTGGAATGGCACACATTACGGGTGGGGGGATTGCAGGCAACCTCTGCCGCGCGTTGTGTGACTCGGTTGATGCCACAGTTCACCTTAATCGGATTGATGTTCCGAAAATATTTTCCTTCCTGCAAACACATGGGAACATCGAAACCGAAGAAATGTATCGTGTGTTTAATATGGGTGTTGGATACATACTCATTGTTCGCCCTTCGTTTGCCGACTCGATTACCACCCACCTACAACAACTTGGTGAATCACCAATCATGCTCGGTGAAATTACAATGGGAACAGGGAAGATTCATCTCGTCTCTACTGAATAAACAACATGCATACATTAGTCCTTTTAATTTGTCTCAGCACGCAGGGTTTTGATGAGCCCGCAACGATGAGGGGTGGAGTATGGCTTCCTCGCCTTGGTGGAACCATCACTGATGGCGGGGGTGCTGTTGATTTCGAAACGAACATTAATTTAAGGGATAAAGAAACGGTTCCGGTGATTGAGTTTTCAGTAAAACCAGTAGAAAACGTTTTGATGTCGCTCTCGTTTTTTGATTTTTCGACATCAGGAAGTGGCACATACATAGGAAACGATACGTTTGGTGGTATGGCACTTGCTTCGGGTAACAGGTGGTCGGCCTCAACAGCAATGCAGAGCGTTGGGGTTGAAGCTGCGTGGGAAATCTGGCAACCGTACAAGGCAAGTGACACCGCGACGCTATCTTTTGCTCCGGTTGCTGGAATCCGGTGGTTTGGGGTGAATACTCGCCTTCAAAATATCACAACCGCCACACAAGTGGAACACCAAAACAGCTGGATTGCGTTGCAGGGGGGGCTTGAGATGGAGTTTAATTGGGAAGTTGACAACGCTCTTTCTGGGATTGATTCCATGGGTATTCATACTCAATTTCTTGCTGGTTCGATGTTTGGGCACGATGGTGGCTCAATGTGGAGCGTACAAGCGGGGCTCTCGTTCTACTTTTCTGAAACGACCGCCATTTTCTTTGGGTATCGATTACAAGAATTAAATGCAGAAGACGGCACCTACACGTTTGATGCCGGTCTACAGGGCTTGTATGTTGGGGGAGAAATCCGTTTTTAACGAACGATGGGAAACACTCTTCGTATGTAATCAACATGACTATGTCAAAACGGCAATCAAGAAATTTTAGAAGAGCCAAGGCAAGACACCTGCTCTTTACCTCTGGACCGAACAAACTCAGCAAGGGACGACTTTTCAAAAAACATTTTGACCAATCGGTTTCGTTGCACGAAAGTGAAATACACTCGCCGATTTGGCCAAAAGAGTTTGATGGGATGCGTATAGGTCACGTCAGTGATTTTCATCTTGGCGACCTCATGCCTCTTGAACGGGCAAAACACGCCCTGCAACTTCTTGCAAATCAAGAACCAGACATTGTTGTCTGCACTGGTGATGTTGTAGATTTGCATGTCGATGGTGCAGATGAACTACTTGAAGAACTGGCGTCGGTGAGGGCGCCCTTGGGTTCAATGCTTGTGTTGGGGAATCACGATGAACTCGACTGTGCCACAACTCTTAGTTCAATGGCAATGAACGCAGGCGTAACACTGTTGCGTGACGCAACCTGTAGTGTTCAGGTTGGTGGATCAAAACTGAATATTGCTGGCATTGACTGGACGAAGTCTTCTAAACAGTGCAAACAAAAAGTAGAACAGGTTTGTACTGATGACACTCATCTCTTGCTTTCTCACAACCCAAAAGCGTTTAAACATGCTGCCAAAATGAACGTTCCTCTGACACTCTCTGGACACACGCATGGGGGTCAGTTGGCGATGCGGAATAAGAAAGGTACCAATCTCGCCGTTTCGCACCGTTATTCAGCAGGCCTTTATAAACGTGGGGATAGCCGCTTATTTGTGACAGTTGGAGTTGGCGCATGGTTCCCACTTCGCGTCAATTGTCCTGCAGAAGTTGCGGTGCTTACACTCCGAGGTGCGAAATAATTTGACGAACTGCTTCCCCACGATGTGAACAGATGTTCTTTTCTTCAGGGGTCATCTGAGCGCTTGTTTTATTTGCACTTGGCACAAACAAGAGTGGGTCATATCCGAAACCGTTTGTTCCCATTGGCTCAGTTGCAATCAACCCTTCAAAGAGACCTTTTGATTCACCTATGATTGTTCCGTCTGGTTCTGCAATGCAAATTGCACAAACGAATCTCGCAGTTCGTTGTTCACTTGGAACATCTTTTAGTTGAGACAGAAGTAGGGTGTTGTTAGCTTCATCCCGTTGTGCCGAATCTCCTTCAGAACCTGCAAATCGAGCAGAGTGTACGCCCGGCCTACCATCTAACGCATCTACTGCAAGCCCCGAATCATCTGCCATGCATCGTTTGCCGGTTGCTTTGGCATACCCAGTTGCTTTTAACCGTGCGTTTCCTTCAAAGGTGTCGGCATCTTCAACTGGCTCTTCATACGTCTGTTCCAGAGAATCTAATCCAATAATTTTGATGCCGTGCGGTTCAAGTATTGTTCGCACTTCATACAGTTTGTGTTGGTTTGACGTTGCAAGAAGTAGTTGCATTGTCAGCCCTGCCAACATGCTGGGACATTTCCGTGGGTTGCGATGATTGTGCTTCGGATTCCACCGCGACCTTTCCAGTTCGTCTGAATTTGCATCCAAACAGGGTTCATACACGCGACGAGGTCATCTCGAATTTGATTCGTCACCGCCTCATAAAAAATACCTTCGTTTCGATAAGACTGGTAATACAACTTCAAACTTTTCAGCTCAACGACTTTGTCAGCCGGCTCATAACGAAGAAGAATCGTTCCAAAGTCAGGATGTCCGGTCACTGGGCAAACTGAGGTGAACTCTTCATTTACATGTTCAATTAAAAAGGGTGTCTCCGATGGTGTATCGAATGTTTCAAGGAGTGAGATATCGGGCATTTAGGTATTTTAGAGGAACGGCGTGGGTTTGGTGGCTGTTCCTAGTGACAGTTCCTAGTGACAGTCACGTCGAAATCACAAACCATACCGAAGAATGAGTGTGATCACCTTGGGTTGATCTGGGTTAATTGCAAGCGAGCGTCGAAAGACTGTTCGTGCGGCTTGGTATCTGTCTGTATTTGTTTTGTCACCAAGCAACCACCCATTGAGTTCATTCACACCGATCCCATTGAGTGCTCTCCAATTATTTTGATCGTAATCAACAGAAATCCTGTACGCCTCAAGCGAGGCGGCGTAATCACCTAGGCGAAACTCCGCCCAACCAAGTTGTTCGTACGTCTGAGAGGTTGGCTCAAGTTGGACAAGTTGTTCTGTTGTGTTTACAACTTCTTGATACCGATTTTCCATCGTTAATAAATAAATAATATTTCTCATTAGCTGAGGCGATGGTTCATCCATTGCTTCAGAGGCCGCGATGTATGCTTCTAGTGCGTCTTGAGGTCGATTAAGTAGTTGATATGTTGCGGCGAGTGTAATTTGCGCTGGCGCAAGTTCACCATCAAGTTCAACTGCACGTTCAGCAAAAACCAGCGCGCTTTTTGGCCTACCCATTTGAAGATATGTTGTTGCGATATTCATATTCGCACTCATGTCTTCTGGATTGATGGTGAGGGCTCGATGGTATGCGCGTACGGCATCAACAAACTTTTTTAACATTTGCAACGAAACCGCATGTCCATATTGTGCTTCAAAATTTCTTGGTTCTAACTTCACAGCACGAGCAAATGCGGGCTCAGCACGTTGCCAATCTTTTTGAATGATATAGATGCCGCCGATGCCGACAAAGGCGTCTGTAGCGACTGGATTTTGATTGAGCACTTCCTTAAAAATTTTGAGTGCTTCGTTGTAATCGCCGTGGCTCTTCGCAAGTTCAGCTGCGTTGATTGTGACCTGTTGTACATCTGTCACTGTCGCAAGGGAAACAGATGCCGGTGTATCACGATTTGTGGGAGAAATCGAGTGACACCCTGCAGAGATGAGAAACGTACAAATCAAAATTAAACGGAAGTGTGTCATGCGAATGATAGAATACTTGGAAATCAGATTGGTTTATCGGTGTTTTACCGCCGATTTCGCCATGCGACGGAGCTTTGCAATATTCACGATGTCCATTGGTTTCCCTGCCTCGTTCTCCTCCTTCGACGTCTCTAGAATTTTTGGTACGTCGTCAAATTGAGGATGTTCAAGAATTGAACGAAAACAGGTCAAACCACACGCCCCGTGCCCAATATGAGCATGCCTATCGAGTCTTGACCCAATGGAGCCAACCGAATCATTGAAATGAAAAACATGAATATGCTCCAAACCTGCAATCTTATCAAAGTCATCAAGTACCTCAATTGCATTCAATTGCGAAGACATGTCATATCCTGCTGCGGTCACATGACATGTATCAAAACAAAACCCAACTCGATCTGGCTCTTCAACGTTTTCCCGTATCCAAGCAAGATGTTGAAAGTCGTATCCCAAATTCGTTCCAGACCCAACCGTTGTTTCAAAACATGTGACCGTTTTGTAACCCTGTAGTTCCTGATGAATGTTGTCAATTGCTTTCACGATTCGTTGTAAACCGGCTACTTCTTCTTTGGATATTTTTTTACCAGGGACATTCTGCTCGCCGCGCTTTCGTGGCGTCCCAAGTCGTGCCCCTGGGTGTGCAATAAGAAATGGAATCTCTAGTTTCTCGCACCGCTCGACTTCTTCTCGTTGAAGAGCAACCGATTTATTCCACGACTCTTTTTCGGGTGATGCCATGTTGATGAGATAACTGTTATGACTTACAACTCGATTTGTCTTCCTCCATCCAATTGCATCAAGTTTGCCAAGCCAAAGTTGAACATCTTCGTCTTGTAAAGGCGGGGTTTTCCATTGTCGCTGGTTTTTTGTGAATACTTGAACACAATCCATTTTTTGTTCTACGGCTGCATCAAGTGCATGGTATATACCCCCTGCAATAGAAAGATGGGAACCAAACATAGGGGCTATGTGCTGAGGTGTCGATCGAACTCAAGGAGTGCTGCTGGATTGTTTCCGACCATGCGAATCTTGGCAAGATTGTCGCGAGCATTCACTTCCTCTTCAACCTGTTCAGTAATAAACCATTGGAAAGCCACTTCAATGTGCCAAACAGAAGATTCTCTTGCCATATTAAAAATGTTGTTAATCATTTGGGTCACACGTTGTTCGTGTGCAAGTGCGGCTTCAAAGATTGCCTCTGGGCTTACAAAGTCTGTGACAGGATCTGGCGGACTTTTGAGCGTAATCGGCAAATCCCACTCATTCATGAACCCCACAATTTTCATGGCGTGTTCATGTTCTTCGACTGCTTGTTTCTTAAACCAATTTGCCATGCCATGCAAATTTTCTCTCTCAAACCAAAATGACATTGCAAGGTATTGCATTTCTGCACCAAGTTCATGTGTAATCTGTTCGTTTACTGTGTTGTGGAGTGTTTCGTTTGTCATTATAAGTTCCTAGCTATTGACATGGACTCCCAAAAGAGAGGCCGCGCCTTTTGCGATGTCAGTGTAATGTAATCCACACATACGCAAGATTGATTCTGGGCTACGTGTTGATTTTGGAATTCGTTTTACGTACAGTTGTTCCACCGTAAAGGCATCCCCTGATGCCGCACAGGCATCGGCAACCGCCGAACCGAGTGAGGCGCCATAGTTGTCTTCAACTACGTAGATGTTTCCATTATTTTCATTTGCAAGATCAAGAAGGCAATCTTCATCAAAAGGTAAACTGTATAAATCAAGTAGGGTTGCATCTACTCCAAGACGGTCAAGTTCATCAATTGCTTTGTTGCACTCGTGGATCATATATCCAGCAGAGACAATTAGGAGATCTCGCCCTTGAGTAAGCACCTCCATGCCTCCAAGTTCAAACACTGTGTTTTCGTCGTAAATCATTTCGACTTCTGGTCTAAATGTTCGAAGGTATGAGCAACCTGTTTGATTTGCCATGGCTACTGTTAATCCGTAAGCCGCCCAAGCATCTGCTGGTTGCAGAACGTAACAGCCGGGGTTTCCGTGGTGATCTTTCATGGTGCCAAAACTTCTAAACCATGCTATGTCTGGAAGTGACATTTGACTTGGTCCGTCTGCTGCAAGTGAAATGCCGCTGTGCGAACCGACGATTTTTATATTTGCGCCAGAGTTAATCGCCATTTCAATTTGATCATACCCACGAGTAATAAATTTTGAGAAGGTTGAACAGAATGGTATTTTTCCTGCGGCACTTAACCCAGCGCCAACTGAATACATGTTCTGTTCAGCAATTTTACACTCGACAAAACGACTCGATAGATTTTCATCGTTTCCAAACACATTGCTAAAAGTTGAATTGCTTACATCGGCATCAACCGCCCAAACATTGTTGTTCGCATACCCAAGAGCCCGAAGAGCAATGCCATACGCTTTTCGGGTTGCCATTTTCCCTGATTGCAAAACAGTTGACATGTCCCATTTCTGCATTGCTTCTCTGAATGACATGACAGGAGAATCGTCATTCGCCTCAGTTGCTACTGGAGGTGGTTGTGGAATTGAAATCGAAGCGGTCGCAAGAGAGGATGTTAGTTTCAAACCAGTTTGTCGAAGTTCTGCAATCACATCTTGAACCGCACCCTTTGTTGCTGGCTTTCCGTGCCAATTTGAACCCTGCATAGAGGGTGCTCCCCAGCCCTTTACAGTTTTTGCAACAACTGCCATTGGTTTTTTTCTTCCCTCGGTGTTGAATTGATCAAATGCTTCTTTAATTTCAGTTGGATTATGACCATCAATTGTCAGTGCTTCAAAACCAAACGCTTCTAATTTTGCCGCGATGCGTTCTGGTGACTGTTGCTCACTTACTGCACCTGCCTGCCCATACTCATTGCAATTAAAGATTGGTAAGACGTTTGTTAACTTGTGATCCATCATGAAATCAAGTGCTTCAGTGATTTGCCCCTCTCTTGATTCACCGTCACCAATGATGCAATACACTTTTCTTCCCGTCTTGTCAGCAAGTGCTGCGAGACCAAGCCCCGCTGCAACCGACAACCCTTGCCCGAGCGAGCCCGTTGCAGCATCAAAAAATGAAACACCTTCCATTGGGTTTGGGTGCCCGTCCAGTGGAGAGTCTGCTTCGCGAAGTGTTTTTAAGTGTTCTAAGTTCAGTGAAACCGATTCACCATTCCACAGCACTGTTGCGCCGATATCTGCAAGTGCTGCATACACTGCTGGGACCGCATGCCCCTCAGATAACACAAGTCTGTCTGAGGTTGTGCAATCGGGGTGATCAGGAGACCATCGCATTGTTCGATACATCAAAACAGAAATGAGATGTCCAATACTCATCGCTGATGTGGGGTGCCCGCTTCCCGATTCAGCACACATTTCAAGTGACATCGTGTCGATCGCAATTGCGCGAGCGTGGATGGCGTTTTCAAAAGACATTTATGGATCCTTCCGTCTTTGTTTCGGTGGTATTCAAGGCGAAAATATGTGATTCACCGTGTTAATCGTAAGTGTGCAGTATTGCATGATGAAGCAGTGTCGGCAACGCAAAAACGAAGGAAAAACCTCTGGAAGGAGAGATTCTCCCGTTCACTTGGTACACTCATCATTATGCTATTATTGGCATGGGAATATGAACCCATCAAAGCGGAAAGAGAACAAAAGTTATGACAGTAAAAACAGAAAAACCAGCAAAACAAGCAACAAACATCAAAGCCATCTGTGATCGAGATGCCCTTGTCGAAGCAATGGCGTTAATTACTGGAGTCGTTGCGGGCCGGACACCTACCCCCGCACTACAGTGCGTCAAACTTTCAGGGCAGGATGGATTACTCACTATGTCTGCAACAGATGGAGAAGTCTCGTTAACTCTATCCATCGACCGTGTTGATATTGAAGAGCCCGGCGATGCGCTTGTCCCAGCAGATAAGTTATCTCAAATTGCTCGTTCCTGCGATGATGCAACCTTGGCCATCTCGGGCGATGACGACAAACTCAACGTTCGCTCTTCAGACTCACGATTCAAGGTCTTTGGATTTCCAATTTCAGAAGCACCCGAATGCGTTTCTTTTGATGAGGTCGAACCAGATTTTTCAATTGATGGGGCTACGTTCAGGGGGCTCATGGAGAAAACTGTTTTTGCAGCTGCAACTGATCACAGCCGATACGCAATAAACGGCGTGCATCTTGATTTGAAAGATTCACAAATTCGACTCGTTGCTACGAATGGCCACCGACTCGCATTGTCGAGCGGTCCGTGTGAAAGTCGCTGTGAAAAGGCGGATTGCATTGTCCCCACAAAGGCGATGACGTTATTAAAAAGATTACTTCACGATGGTGGTAGCTCGGTTTCGGTAAAAATCAATGATGGTGGAATTGTGTTCCACGTTGACAGTGAATCTGGTGGTCATGCAACTCTTACAAGTAATTTGGTTGAGGGAACATTCCCGCCATTTGAGGACGTGATACCAAAAGACCTTGATCGAAAAGCAGTAATTCACAAAGACACACTTCACCGTGCAGTCCGAAGAGCGCACTTAATGACGAATGAAGAGTCCCGAGGTGTGCGATTAATCTTTAACGATGAAACGTTGCAGATCACAAGCCGCGCGCCTGAAACAGGTGAAGCCGAGATAGAGGTTCCGATTGAATCATTCACGGGCGACAAACTTGAAATAGCATTCAACCCTGTCTATATCATGGACGCACTAAAAGTCATTGAAGCCGATGATGTCACAATAGAATTAAAGAAAAGTGAAAAACCCGGCTTAATTCGAAGCGGGAACAATTTTGTCTACATCATCATGCCTGTCAGTTTGTCTTGACTTACTAGACAATGCTACAACTTAACCGCGGGGTTTTCCTCGAGGACCACGTCGAGGCGAATTACCATCACGTTTGTATTTCACTGGACAACCCCATGGCTGTACATAACTTGGTGAAACTTCTTCATCCGCTTCAAGTTGATTAACAACACGCAATATATGTGTTTCTGCTTTGTCGCCCTTTTTGCTACGAGCGTCATCACTTAGTGCGCCTTGATAGACCAACACACCTTCGGTGTCAATCACATACATGTGTGGTGTAGTGCGGGCACCATACGCATGCCCAACCGTTCCGTCGTAATCCATCAACATTGGAACGTCTACTTTTAGTTCTTCTAAATATTCTGAGCCACTTGCAAGAACTTCTTCTTCGGGTTTGTTTGCGGTCGAATTAATTGCAAGATACACGACGCCTGTTTCTTTCCCTTGTAGCTCTGTAATGAGGTTAGGAACAAGACCAGATTCCCATACACCTTTGCAGAAAGGGCACGACTCGTTGAACCATTCAATGACAACGATTTGTCCTTTGTACTCTGATAAGGTGTGTGTTTTTCCGTGTTGATCCTTTAATTTAAACGCTGGTGCTTCCTCTCCCACTTCTGCAACTTTCTTTTCTTCTTTTTCGGTTGTGTCTTGAGTTGGATTGGATGATTGGGCTTGTGCCCCATACGCACACAATGTTAAAGTGACGATTGCTGTGGCAAATGGTCTACAAAGTTGTTTCATTTCCTGCTTCCTTTCCTCGCTTGTGGGCGAATTATTGACTCGTGGAATCTACTTCGAGGTACACAACGTACGATGGGTCTTCCTTCTTGCTTCCAAGAAGCAATAATCCTTCAACCT
>CAZRPZ010000086.1:0-10454 GCA_964602215.1 uncultured Isosphaeraceae bacterium
GACAACACAGCATGGTCTTGGACTGGCAAGTAGAACGTTACTAGGATGGACGTGTGGATTTCATGACTTCGATCTTGATGGCGATGAAGATTTATTTATTGTGAACGGCCATGTGTATCCTGAAGCATCTCTTGAAACAATGGATAGTGCAAGAAATCAGCCAGTGTTACTCTATGAACGTCTTGGAAATCGTTTTGAGCAATTACCACAAGAAACAAAGTACCGTGACCGAGCTGCGGTTTTTGGAGATTTAGATACAGATGGAGACACTGATGTCATAGTTGCCCAAAGAAATGGCGATATTCGCGTTCTTCAAAACAATGCAGACATTTTGAACCCTCTACATATAAAATTGCAGGGGAGTAAAGGAAACAACAAAGCGATAGGGGCTAAGATGCGAATGACTTTTCAAGATGGTTCTGTTGCAACTCGCTGGATGACTGATGGCTTCGGGTTCCAGTCTTCATCCGCGCCGCTTCAATACGTACCCCCAAAAGGGCAAGTCATTACAGCAATTGAAATTGTCTGGCCGAACGGGGTGAAGCAATCAGTGACAGAAATACCCGAGAATGGAGAATTGATCATTAATTATCCTGTGGTTAATGTTAATTAAATCCGAAGAACGTCTGCTTTTTTGTATTTCTTTCCAAGAATTGCAGTTGCGTCTGCTCCCATCCAATCTTGAAGAATTGCAGAATAGACTTCTCTGAAATCAACGTTATGAATTAAATCGCCTTCGTCTAATTTTGAGAGTGATGGATGTCTTCCGAGTAAACCGCTTTGAACATTGTCACCAATGAGAAACATCGGGGCAGCAGTTCCATGGTCAGTTCCGTTTGAGCCATTTTGTGCAACCCGTCTACCAAACTCACTAAATACGATGGTCAACACCTTGCCAGAATTACCTTGTTTTACCAAGTCTTTTTGAAAAGCAAGTAAAGCGCCACCAAGTTGCCGCATGAGATTAGCATGACTATTAAGTTGATTCGCATGTGTGTCGAAGCCACCCAGACTTGCATAATAGACACGGGTGGGAAGGTCGGCGCGTATCATGGATCCTATGAGTTGCAATTGTTGAGCAAGCTCGCCATCAGGGTATTGTACGAGTGGTTGTTTGGAAACTGCTGCGCGAATACGATCAGAAGAGACTTGCGCATCTAGGGAAGTACGGATAAGAAAATCTAGTTGACTATCAGATGCAACACCCTGAATATTTTCTTTGCGATTGATATCATCGTATGTTTGTTCAAGGGAACTATTTGTTGATCCTCCTGCCCAACGGAAGAGTTCTTCAGCTTCAAAGTTCACCGCCTTCTGTGTTTTTCCATGTAACGCAAGCGGTGCCTTATTGCCAATTGCAATTGAACCCTTCGGTTTGGGCTGACCAGCACAAGTGTTATCAAAATATTTGCCCAACCATCCATATCCTTGCCCGCTATGATTTCCTGTGTGCCAAATATCTGTTGAAGTAAAGTGTGAACGGTTTGGATTTGGATAGCCAACACCTTGGACGATTGCAGCTTGGTCGCCTTCCATTAACTCAAGTAGCCCAGTTAAATTTGGATGTAATCCATATCCATCTGCGTTGGGAATTGCCAATGAGTCCGATTGTTTGATAGCGATTTGTGGTCGGCTGTTGTAATACGCTCTGTCTCCATATGGTATGACAGTGTTTAGACCATCATTTCCACCAGCAAGTTGGATGACAACTAGAGTGTGGTCTTCTGGAACACCTGCTTGGGATGTGACCAATGAACCAAGTGGTAACATTATCCCTTCCGCTGATCGTTGCATAAATAACGGCACGGTTGAAGCCATTGAAAGAAATGTCATTCCTTGTTGAAGAAACAATCGACGACTGTACGTATCGCTTGATCCAGTGCTTGATGTATGTTCGTGTTCGTGATGGTGGTGGTCAGACATAGCGCTGTTCCTTAACAAAGTTGATATTCTGGCATAGCAGTAATCAGTGTAAGCAAGCCGGTAACTGTTTCATTATTGATATTGTTGTTTTGGGTTGTCATGTAATCTTGTAAGGACGAAACACGATCTCGGTTTGGTTCCTCGACATTCAAGAGCGATGTAAGAAGAAACTTAATCATGGATTTTGAATCACGTGTATGTCCGTTGACAAGTGACATTGCATCAAATTGGTCACCACCACTCTCCCATGGTTCGCCGTCAGGTCGTTGACCTGTGAGAAGATAGAGCAATGTATTTTGTCGCATAAACATAGTAGATGTGTTAATCCACGCTCGGCCCCCGTCCCAACCCTTCACTGAAGGTGGGGCAAAAAGTCTTTGCCCCATTAAATCGGAAGCAATCGCGAGAGTGCGAATCATTTTCGATCTGTGCGGAGGATTTAGCGATCTTGTGGCCTGCACTATCAGTTGAATGGGGCTTTTAATAATCGAACTCATATTAGCTTCGTCATAAAAGTGTTCGGATAAAAATATTGACTCAATGACCGGACGAATTTCCCACTTGTTTCGTTTCATCAGATTTGCAAGTGCGAGAACAAATGTTTTTGATTCCTTGGTTTCGCCATGTGGAAGGTCGTTCACAAAAAATCGGTATAATTTTTCGGTGACGAATGATGCTGCATTTGACCGAGTGAAAATGAGATCTACGAAATCATCGCCATCATATTTGCCACTTCGTCTGAATATTTTCTTTGTTCCAGTGTCATGTTGTCCAGCGCGGAATGCGAAAGAATCATCTTCAAAAGTATAGCCAGTTAGACATCGTGCACCTTCTTTAATATCGTCTTCGGTATATCCCTCTCCCTCACCAAGGGTAAACAGTTCCATCAGTTCCCGAGCCAAATTTTCATTAGGCGCTTGTTTTCGATTTTGGTCGTTGTTGAGATATTTAATCATCGCAGGATCATGAATAATTCCGCGAACTAAATTCTCTTTAAAATTGCCCATTGCGTTGTTACGGAAAAACATGTTTTGTAAAAACATGTGATAACTATTTTCGGTGCCCCGATAACCTGTTGCAAAGTGACCATGCCAGAAGAGTGTAAGTTTTTCTTCAAGTGGTCTTGGGCTAGAAATCATTCGCTGAAGCCACCAACGTTCCATTTCAGAAATTTGTTTTCTGTCAGCACGTTGACGGCGCTGCCGTTCGTTTCGGAGTTGCTCAAGCATCCCCTCATCACCGCTTTGCCTTGCATTACGAATTTCTTGCCTTTCGGTTTGAGTGGCGGGTCGCATGATGTCTTTGTCGTAATCATCGGGAGAGATAGGTTTCGGATTAGGTAAGTTTTGATAATTAACGATGTACTCAACAGATTTTTCTAGTCCAAGATTTTCAAGTGCTTGGGCTTGTTGTGGTGTGCCCCCAAAGCCTGCCCTCTGAAGAAGGTGCATTGCCTTGCGTTCATCAAATGCTTCGGGATCTAGTTGTTGTAATGAAGAGACATTCATTGTTCACTCCATAGTGAGGGGTCATGGTGATTGTACGTACAAATTGTTCAACGAGAGAGATTTGGGGACTATTGCGTTTTTATACGTCGTTTGCGGAGCGTATGTTTTAGCCGAATTGCATTACCTATGACGGTTATATCGCTTAAACCCATTGCAGCTGCTGCGATGAGGGGTCCTTGAGCCCCTAGAAACCCAAATGCTGCGAGTGGAATTGCTGCAACGTTATACATAAATGCAAAAACAAGGTTCTGTTTGATTGCTCGAAGCGAGTCTTTGGCGATATGGATTGATTCAGCGGTCGCTTCAATATTGTCTGCAGGAATAATTATAGACGCCGTTTCCATGGCAACATTCGTTCCAGAAGCAATAGCAACTCCAACGTCAGAAGCAGCAAGAGCTGCAGCATCATTAATTCCATCACCGACCATCATTGATGGTCTAGGCAGGGAAGAAATGATTTCAGTCTTGTCCGAAGGGGACGCCTCCGCATGGACATTTTCTTTTGGGATTCCAATTTCCAGAGCAACTTTTTGAGCAGTAGTTTTTCGATCGCCAGAGAGCATGTGAACTTGAATTCCAAACGACTGTAATTCTTGAATTGTCTTTTTGGCTTCTGGTCGGATTTCATCAGTCACTGTAATTAGACCGAGTGTTTTGCCCTCAACTTCTACTTTGCAAGTTGCAGCATCATCACGAATAACAGTTACTGTTTTGCCCTCAACGCTCCCGCGTACTCCCTTTCCTGCTATTGCTTCAAAGTCTTGCACGTTGGGGACATCGATGTTTCGTTTTTTGGCTTCCGTGATAATAGCCGACGCAATTGGATGTTCGCTTGGTATTTCTACTGCTGCAGAATACATGAGGACTTCTTCCTCACTTGCATTCCCAACTGGTTCAACAGAATCGACGACCGGCTTACCAAGTGTTAAAGTTCCGGTCTTGTCAAAGATAACGGTAGCAATCTTCCCAGCAAGTTCAAGAGAGCCCGCATCTTTGACAAGGATGCCTCGTAAACTCGATTCTCCTGCAGCAACCATCACAGCCATCGGGGTTGCAAGCCCAAGAGCACATGGACATGAAATAACCAAAATAGTGACAGCATAGACAATCCCGTTCTCGGTTTGTCCAGCGAGAATCCAAGCAACAACTGTGCATGCTGCGATGAAGAGGACAACTGGAACAAAGATTCCTGCAACTTTGTCCGCAAGTCGTTGCATGCCTGCTTTACTTGATTGAGCATTCGTGACAAGTTGGGCGATTCTAGAA
Source organism: uncultured Isosphaeraceae bacterium (assembly GCA_964602215.1). Taxonomy (GTDB): domain Bacteria; phylum Planctomycetota; class Phycisphaerae; order Phycisphaerales; family SM1A02. Next base: position 4,698 of record CAZRPZ010000086.1, read on the forward strand.
ACGGTTGTGTGTCGTCCATCAACAGTTGTAAGAAGCGTGAGTTGACCAGTGGTGTTCATCGAGCCAGCAATGAGAGGATCGCCTGATTGTTTTGCAACTGGGAGTGGTTCGCCGGTGACGATTGATTCATCGACTTCGCTTATGCCATCAACAACAACGCCATCTACTGGAATACGGCTTCCCGGTCGTACTAAAAGTCTTACACCTTCTTGAACATCTCCTGTGGGAATATCTGATGTCGAACCATCTTCATTGATTTGTTCAGCGATATCAGGTTGCATTTTCAACAATTCTCGAATCGCTGAACCGGCTTTTGCTGATGAAGTTGCTTCTAACCAATGTCCAATACTGATAATGGCAAGTAATGCAGCAGCTTCCATGAAGTACATTGGGTGATCTATATCTTGTGCAAAAAATTTCTCTGAAACAAAGATAAAGAGCGAGAAGAAATACGCAGCAGAAGCGCCAATGGTGATGAGCGTATCCATGTTTGTTTGTAATCGTTTTGCAGCAGCGAACGCTGAAGTAAAGAATCCGCCCCCAACAAGAACCATTGAAGCAGTTGAAGCAAAAAACATAACCCATGCAGTCCAAGGTCCTGCAATTCCCAGAGGTGCTGCGGTCCAATGCAGCAATTCAAAAGGAGCCCAAATTGCAACCCCAATAATCGCTCGACGTTTCCAAGCAAAAGCATTTTTCTTCTGGCGAGTTTCGATTTCTGATGCTAGTTTGGAAGGATCAATTCCATTGTCAGCAACTTGTGCAGGATATCCTGCATCGGTGGATGCTTTTGCGAGGGCCTCTTCATCTAAATTAGAGCCGAAAACCGTTGCTCTTCCTGTGGAAAATGAAACTGTCGCAGATTCGACTCCATTTACACTTTTGAGTGCTTTTTCAACTTTCGTACTACATGCTGCACAATTCATCTCATCAACTTTTAGCTCTATTTGATCCATAGGATGGCATGATACATTGGTGTCAGACACCGATAGGGTATACTGTGCAAATGCGGAATGAAAGAGGCATCTCATTTATAGCCATCGTTGTCATGCTTTGTTGCATGGGCAGCGTGATAGGGGCTTATCCTATCTCCAATTCCAATACACACGTGACAAACGTAATTGTTCAAATATACACATGTGATTTGAATGATCAAGTCTCAAAGAAACTCGACGCGCCTGAACGGACAACGTCCTGTAGGGTTCAAATTGATGTTCCTTTTCAAATTGAAATAGAAGAATTGCAGAATCTCCCTCCTCCAGCATTTGCTGTTTGATGGTGTTCGTTTTCTTCATTTGCAATCGTATTCAAATAACAATTAGATAAAATAGAAGAGGTGACGCATGGGCGTTCCAGTTGTAGGTGCTATAGGTAAAAAATTATTCGGCAGTCGTAATGATCGTTTAGTTAAACGATATATGCGACTAGTTGACCAAGTGTCAAGCAAAGAAGCCGAAACAAGAATTTTAAGTGACTCGCAGTTGAAAGCAAAAACTGTAGAGTTTCGGGAGCGAATTGAAAACGGCGAGAATGCTGAAGACTTAATTCCAGAAGTATTCGCAATTGCACGCGAAGCAATGGATCGTTCGGTAGGGATTCGAAATATATTCAACCCGACCCACGATTTTGACCCCTCATTATTAGGTGGTGATGCAAAGGCGTTGTTCGATGAAACAAAGGCGAAAATGGATTCGACAGAAGACAGGAAGCCAGATATAGAATTGCTTGGTTGTGTTGAACCAGTTCCATCTTGGCAATACATTGATATTCCTGTTTCGCTGTATGACGCGGTTCGAGAACTGTATCCAGATTCTAAACCACCGTTTCGAGCACGTCCATTTGACGTTCAATTGATTGGTGCTGTTGTGCTGTATGAAGGTCAAATTGCAGAGATGAAAACGGGCGAAGGGAAAACAATCGTTGCACCTCTCTCATGCTATTTGCACGCCATCGACAATAAGCAAGTCCATGTTGTAACAGTGAATGATTATCTTGTACAGCGGGACCGAGATTGGACTTTTCCGTTTTTCAGAATGCTCGGAATGACAGTCGGCGCAATTCATCCCCAACACATGCAACATCCACAACTCAAACAGATGGCATATCACTGTGATGTGGTGTACGGAACAACAGCAGAGTTTGGTTTTGACTACTTGCGGGATAATATGAAGATGTCGGTACAAGAACAGGTGCAACGACGTCGAGAAATTGCAATTGTTGACGAAGTGGACTCGACCTTGATTGATGAAGCAAGAACTCCACTCATAATTTCTGGTCACGCTCACGAGGGGCAACCCCGCTACGAAATGGCAGACAAACTTGCTAGATTTTTGTTGACGAAGCAAGAACCATGGGCAAAAGCTGATCAAGCAGTGCAATCATGCCTTGTCCAGATTAGCGGTCTGGAGGGTGATATTCGAAATGCATTAGATAAGTCTTCCATTAAAACAATGAAGGATACACTTGCGGATGCGAAATCGAAGTTACCTACACTTGAAGAAGATCGTGATCAATATGTGCAATTTTATGAAATCGAACTCGATAAAAAGAAAGCAACATTAACGCATGAAGGTGTAGCAGAGGCACAAAAGGAAGCGAATATTGGTTCCTTTTATGTAGGTGAAAATATGGATGTCCCTCATCTCCTCGAACAATCCATACGCTCGCATACCGTGTACCAGCGAGACCGTGATTACATGGTCGCTGCAGATGACAAAGGTGTTCAAAGTGTCATCATCATCGATCAAAATACAGGGCGGAAAATGGTTGGACGCCAATGGTCTGATGGGCTTCATCAAGCAGTTGAAGCCAAAGAGGGTGTTCCTATTAAACAAGAAACGCAGACAATGGCGACGATTACAATCCAGAATTTTTATAAGTTGTATGACAAACTTGCTGGAATGACAGGTACTGCGGATACAGAAGCTACTGAGTTTTATGAAATTTACAATCTCGATGTTATTGTGATACCCACAAATGTTCCCGTTATTCGAGAAGACCACAACGACCTTGTCTTTACATCTCATAAGGACAAGCTTGTTGCTTCAATCAAAGAAATACACTCTATGTATCAGGTTGGCAGACCTATTCTTGTTGGGACAACGAGTGTTGAAAAATCGAAAGACCTTAGCCAAGAATTGGAGTCCAAATTTCACATTTCACACGAAGTGCTTAACGCAGAACAACATGAACGAGAATCAGAAATTGTGAAATTTGCTGGAAACCTAGGTTCTGTAACAGTTGCCACAAACATGGCCGGAAGAGGTACAGACATTAAGTTGAGTCCGCTTACTCCTGCGGATTTAATAGAACACTGGAAACGATCGGGAATTTGCCCAAAAGACGTAAACGCTGAAATGTCTGAAGAAGAAGTTGTGCAAAAAATCTATAGACACATTGCTTCAAAGGAACTCGGCTTGCGTAAGTCAGATGTCGAAGGAATGACGGACGATGATATCTATCGCCAACTTCTTGAGCACTGGTGGAGCACGTACTGTTGGTGGGTTGATGCGGATAAAGCTCCAACGATGAAGAATGAAAAGATGCTGTCTGATTTAGACCAGAGTGGCGCATGTTTACTCCACCGGATTCGTTTTTTTAAGAGTGTTGAAGAATTAGGTGGATTACATGTCATTGCAACTGAACGACATGAATCTAGACGAATAGACAACCAGTTGCGTGGACGAAGTGGTCGGCAAGGAGATAACGGATCTTCTCGGTTCTTTTTAAGTCTTGAAGATGATTTGATGAAAATGTTCGCTGGTCCTCGGACGTTGCAATTGCTGAGCAAAATGGGCATGAAGGAGGGAGTTGCAATTGAGCACAATATGCTCACAAAAGCAATTACGAAAGCCCAGAGAAAAGTCGAAGAACGAAACTTCTTGGTTCGTAAAAATATTCTTGAATATGACGAAGTGATGGATCATCAAAGACACATATTTTATGATTTGCGTCAGCGAGTTCTTGAGGGAATTGACATTCGTGAGTTGATATTTGAGTACATTGAAAAAGCAGTTGCTGATTCTGTGTACAACTATCTTGATCCGTCGTATTCAGCGAGTTGTATAACTGAATGGATACGCGAAAATCTGATTGTTGGAATTGAACCAGACCGTATTATTGGTAAAGATCGAGAGGACTTGCATAAATTGATTATCCGAGATTCTCTTGAGGAATCGATTGAGATTATCCGTGTCACAATCGGCGAGTACTTACCAGACACTATTGATTTAGGGGATGGCAAAGTTTCGGAACGGGACGAGACGACGTGGGACTACAAAGGCGCGGTCGATTGGGCTGTTGCTGCATGGGGTTCAACACTCTCGATTTCCCAAGCAACCACGATGTCTCGAGAAGAAATTGTGCAGTCAATCGAAGAGGCGGCAGCAGAAAAAATTAAATCGATCGATCTGTCCCCACTTGATCAATATCTTGTTGCAAAACATGCTCAAACAGAATTGGCGACATGGGTGACATCAAAATTTGATATTCCTTGTGAAGCAGAAGATTTTGACAATATTGAGCCCGAGGAAGCAGTGGATATTGTGATGAATCGCGCGTTGGATACGTACAGGATTCGTGAAAGAGAATATCCGATTGAATTTATGATTGAAACGACCAGTGCGATGATGCAACAAGATCCGGCTACTGCGATCGAAGGATTTTGTAATCGAGTTAAGATTAAATATGATTTAGATTGGAATCCACAAGCATTGCCATCGAATAATCCTGCAGAACTCAAACAATTTTTACTCGAAGAAGCTCGCCGTTGGGATGACGAACGGTATGAACGCCGTGCACAACGAATGCTTGATGAAAGTGGAGGAGACTTAGATGCGTGGCTTCGTGAGAATTGGAAATTTGCACTAACCGAAAAAGAAAAAGAACAATGTGAAGAAGATGCACTTTCGGTTGCCTTGTTAAAAATCAAACAAGTGCAACGTGCGGAACTCGCTCAACTTGAACGTACAGTTCTACTGCAAATTTTTGATGGTGTTTGGAAAGAACATTTATATCAAATGGATCAAGCACGTGAGTCAATCGGTTTTAGGTCATTCAGCCAACTTGATCCTCGGATTGAGTACAAACGTGAAGGTGCTCGGTTGTTTGATGAGATGTTTGAACACGCTCAAGATCGTGTAACTGATTTGGTCTTCAAAGCCAAAATGCAAGTGCAAGTTCCTCAACAACAGGCACAGCAACAAGCAGATCAGGAAGCACAACAGCAAGAACAACAACAGCAACAACAACAGCAAAGACAAGTGACTCAAAAACCAAAGCCAGCAGAACAATCTGTACGAGCCGCCTCTAAAGCGATGTCTGAACAAGGAAATTCAAGCGGGACAATGACAGTCGGTCGCAATGAACCGTGCCCATGCGGAAGCGGTAAAAAGTATAAGAAATGCTGTGGCAAAAAAACTGTATCGTGAATGATGATTCCTAGTGGCCGTCACACATAGTGGCTGTCACCGAAGGTGACTGTCACACTGCTGAACAGAACAGTCACGTTGGAACCAATGTCAACTCAAGGATTTTCGATCTGCAAACGCCCATGTCAAAAAAACGACAACAGGTAAGACCGAAAGCCATGCTTGATCGCCAAGATATCCAACTTCAAGTAAAGGGAGTGACAATAATGCAGCGAGTACAAATAGAGTCACACGGATTGGAGTAAATGGTTTTCCAGTGAGCATGAACGCAGCAACAATCGCCGGAAAAATTAAACCATAAAACACGAAGAATCGAATGTAATCGTCT